>JADZDZ010000207.1 GCA_020850785.1 Candidatus Sumerlaeota bacterium
AGGCACGGTTGCTTTTATACTGCGAAGAACAGTATCAATGGCAGGAGGATAAATCTCCTCATGATTCCATGGCATCAAGCGAATGTTATGTGAACTCTCAATGAATAGAACTGGGTCATCGCCCATCCACTCGCATTCCTCAATGCGAATGGCCGCATGCCTTGTTTGTATTCGAGGATGCTGCTCTCTTGTCACACTGATCATTGCCGGAGATATATGGGGAAGAGTGTATTCTATTTCTGAAGGAAATGATGCGGACTCGCCGACACCCTCTGCTGTACAGTCCTGAAGCAATACACCAAGACCTTTATATTGCGGGAGAAAAACCCAATCCTCGAAACGATACGAACCCTCCCCATCTGAAAAAATTTGAATGTATCCATTATTCGAGGATATCCGACCTTTTTGCAGCAAATCCCCGAGAGCAGCAAATGAGCCTTTCCCTTCCGTCCCCAAACGCACTATTTTGTCATAAATATATATAGGATTATATTGAAATACACGCATGTCGTCAAGGCCCTTCGTACACGCGCGTGATACGTAGTACCCCTTATCCTCATTGTGTGTTAACCACAGTCGGACATTCACGCCATTGAGACATCGAATAACTTCCCAGTTGGCGCCGGTCGCAATACACAGATAGTAATCAGATGGAGATATGTAATAGCAGTAAACCTTGCTTGCATATTTCTGCATTATTTCTCCGTCAATTATCTTTCCATCCCCCTGTCGAATGGGGAGATGATAAAATGACGTGGAAACATCGGATGAAACACAAAACGGGTACTTCGAAGGATAATTCGGAGTGGTCAGCGCCAATGAGCAGTTCGGCAACACTACGACAGCAATAATAATCGAAAATACCAGAAAAAACCCCAACAAACGTCTTGGAACAATCATCATATGAACCTCGTAGGGACTTGCCTGTGAGGCTAATTCACCCCACAGGCTCTCTATCCGTTGCGGCTACTCTACCCGCCGAAGCAATCGCAAGCGACGCCCGTCTCAGTAGCCTTCAGATCGCAGGCTGACGCGCACTGCTTCTTAAGACATCCATACCCTATAATATGACGATCAGGATCCTTTATATCATCGGTAGACCACTCTGTAGTTCTTTCGCAAAGCGCAGCATTGACTGCAGATGTCGCCAGTAGAATCAGCCCAGCAAGGGCCGAAATCATTTCTTTACTCATTTTTTATTCCTTCAGGGAAATTGTGACCTGCTCACGCGCAAGTATCTCCTTGTCTTCCCTTGGATTCGTCAAGACCATTTTCCGTCTGTCCCCAACACGTTAACGTAAAACACCTCCGCCGCCAAGCAAGCGATGTTCGACAAGCTTTTGCCGAAACAGTATCAACCCCTCCCGTTCCCACTCACCTAAATCGTACTTGATAGCACTCGTCAAATACTCCCGCGCCGATTCGCGGGTCACCCATTCGTGACCCGCTTCTCCAACATATCGATCAGCGATCACTTCAGCATTCGCGATTCCACGATCCTTGGCCTTCACGAACGCATTCACTTCGTCGCGCGATACTTCCAGTCCTTCGCGCGCGACCCATGCCGCGAACACGAATGGCAATCCCGTCAGTTCCTTCCACCCCATTCCCAGATCAAGGCGATGCGGGAATGCGTGCTCCCACGCCAGCGCCGTGTCGCCAATAACAAGCAACGCGTCGTGGGAATCTGTCTTCCAATCGAATCCAGGAGCGAACGGATTCTCTGAAACATGAAACTGCGGATCGATGTTCAAAAGTTCGCGGCATAAAATTTGAACAAGATTTGCGCTGCTCAGCGATGCGCGATCGAGCAGCACTGTTTTGATTTCTTTCAGCGGCACCTTCGAATGCAATGCCACGCTGCGGACTGGTCCGTCGCAGCCGATGGCAACACCGGGAACGATGCGATATTTGTCCGCGTGCAGCAACGCCTCAAAGATCGACACCATCGCCACGTCGATCTCGCCGCCGGCGAGCAGTTCCGCCAGCCGCCGCGGTGTCGCGGCCAGCCAATTTGTCTTTGGATAATCCGCGTCCAGCCCTTCCAGCAGCGGCAGAACATTTAGGTAGGGGACGACGCCAAGGCGCAGCGGGCGAATCATTGCGGGCACGATTTTCCGCTGAACCCCATGCGCCGCAAGCGCCAACGTGGTGAATTTGTCCACAGGTTCCGAAAAAATGCTTGGACCGCAGTTCATTCAGCAATTGACAGGGCCCGCGTGGTTACCCATATGTACCCGTCCTTCTGCTGGAAGGGCTTCCTTTGGGGTCGTGAAGATGACGCCGGGGAAAAGAATTTTTCCCGCCACGGCGCGGAGAGGTTTTTCACAAGAACGATGGAAAGCTTCCAGTCTGTCTTTTTTGTCATCGGCGGCCTCGGCCTTTTTCTCTACGGAATGGAACTTGTCACCAAGGGGCTTCAGCGGACCTTGGCCTTCCGCCTGCGCTCCTTCCTGCTTCGCGTCACGGAACATCGCGTCCTTGCCTTTCTGGGGGGCATCGGCCTTGCCACGCTGATTTTCAGCGGGCCAACCACGGCGATGATCACCGGCTTCGTCAACGCAGGGCTGATTTCCCTCCAGCAATCGGTCGCGCTCACTTTTGGCGCGAACGTCGGAACCACCATCGCCATGCAGTTTGTCGCGCTTCGCATTGTGCTGGTCGCCCCCATCGCCATCGGCCTCGGCATGGTCCTGCGCACTTTCTTCAAGTCGGATATTGTGCAGAGCGCCGCGTTTATCCCGCTTGGTTTCGGAATGATCTTTCTTGGCTTGGAACTGATGAGCATCGCGCTGGAGCCACTGCGCCATTCACACCAGTTTCAGGAATTCGTTTCACACCTGCACACAAGGTCCATCGCGGGCCTCGCGCTGGGAATCATCGTTTCCTGCGCCCTCACCTCCGTGCTCATGAGCAGCACCGCCACCATCGCCATCACGCTGTCGCTCGCGCGCGCCGGCGCCATCAGCGAACTGGAGCAGGTTTTCCCGATCCTCATCGGCGCATACATCGGCACCTGCGGCGTCGCCATCATCAGCGCCATGGGGAAGAACGGCGATGCAAAGCGCGCCGCGCTTTGCCACCTGCTGTTCAACCTGTTCGGTTGCGTGGTCGCGCTGATCCTGATGAAGGTTTACCTGTGGGTCATCCCGAAGACCGCACACGACCTCGTGCGCCAGATCGTGAACCTTTCAACCTGCATCCAGCTTGTCAATGGACTGCTGTTTCTTCCCTTCGCCCCATCCTTCGCGCGCCTTGCCGCGCGGATACTTCCCAGCAAGGGGGAGACGGAGGAACAAACGCACCTTGATCCGCGATTCGTGGACAGCCCGGAACGCGCCATCGCCCTCGCCACGCTCGAAATGCAGCGCCAGACGCGCATCTGCCTCGGCATGTTGCGCTCCACACTGGCGGGCATCCATGATGGCCGCAACCTGCCGTTCGATCAGGTGCGCGCGCAGGAGCGCGCCGTCGATGACATCAAGCACGCGCTCGACACGTACCTCGTCATGATCGCGGAGCGCCAATTGTCGCGCCGCCACGCGATCCAGCTTCAGGACCTCGTCGCCACCTGCAACGACATTGAGCGCATCGCGGACCACATCGAGGAAATCATCCTGATGACGCGCGCAAAGGTGCGCAAGCAGGTGAAGTTCGACGAGGAGCACGACAAGAGCCTTCAGGAACTGGGCCTGCTCGTCAGCGAACTGCTCCTGCTCACCGTGGAATCGCTCGATGCGAAGGACTGCGAGGACAAGCGCAGCGTCGCCCAGCAGATTCTGGAACACCGCAAGATTTACAAGCGCCGCGCGATGGAAATTCGCCAGCTCTTCAACGAACAGCTTGAGGAAGGCGGCGCCACTGACGGCATGCAGTCGATCTTCTTCACGCGTTACTTGATGGAATTTGACCGGATCATCCGGCACGTGCGCGGCATCGCGCGCGCGGAACTTCGGCAGGCACTCCCAGCGGGGGAGTCATAGCATGGTGGACATGCACCTGCCGATAGAATCACCGGAAGGGCCGCGATCGCGCGGCCCTTCTTCTTTTTTTGTGCCGGGAACCAAACGGCCATCCCTCCAGCACCGGCCTGTTGGCATCATAACGAAAAAAGTTGCGCCTTTGAAGAAGCGGCATAATCTGCAAACGTAACTTTTCTGGAAGCTTATCCTGATAGGATGAATCCATCTATTAGGGAATAGTATTGTTTAACATGCGGGAAGTAGTGATTCGAACTCCCATTCCAACACGCTGTTGCAGAAATCCAAAGGGCTTTATCCCATGAGAACACTTCTTCTTGTTTGTTTTTGCACACTTCAGTGCACGCTGGCATTCGCTGGGAATTTGTCACCCGAATTCCTGGAGAGAATCGAGCTTTACACCCATGCGACGACCAGGTCCGAGGTCGTCCGGAATGAACTACAGAGGGCGGGGGTTGAGACCAAGCGGGCCGAGTTCCTCGCGTCGCTTTTCGACGAGGATAAAAAGTCTTCTGAAACACTGGCACTTGCGGAAAAACTCATGAAGTCGGACTCCTATGCGGAGTTTGCTGTTGGCGTTGCATTGCTTAACGGAAGCCCCTTCCGTGATGATCCCATGAAAGAATATTATGATACAAGGAATCTGGAACGATATCGGTTATGCGAACGTCTTGCCAATATCGCCCTCAATACCATGCCAGAATGGAAAGTTCCTCCCGACCTCCTTTCCAATGTTCAAGTCGTTGTCGACGGATTTCCCAGCGAGGAAGAAAAAGAGTTTGTTGAATCGCTTGCCTATGAGAAGCTGACGTCCAAGCAAATCAATACTGACAGGTTTGCATCCCGGTGGTTGATCATAGTGGCATTGAACAATGGTTTCCCGGAAGAGTTGTTAAATGAGATTTGGCAACAACCCGTGGAACCGGAGAGTCTCTTTCGTTTTACCTCCGAAGTGGCGGCCCATTCCGGTGATCCAAAACTCCATGATTGGATGCTGACCAAGCTTGCTGAACTGCGTGATGCGAAGACATTATCCGCCGAGGACGCCTCCAAGCTGCATCAGTCTCGTTACTATCTGGAACGGGCCTTGTGGCAGCCAAAAGTGCGTAACTTTGTCGTCTCCCTCCTCGACGATCGCATCGGAAATTATAAGACATATGCCGAGCATTTTGCCTATTCTCTACGGTACGACGGCAGCATGATACCTGACAAAGTGAATCAGGATGCCATCAACAGGGTCGCCAAGCGCTTGGAGAAACTTGCGGCTACTCTTCGGGAATCCGCCGAGGTTTATCCCCGCGACATGGACAAAGTCGACGAATACTGATTTGTCTGGTTGACCTGACGGCTTGGTCGCCATAGGCAATGGTCCCGGCTCTGCGTGCCGTGAGTGCCGCAGGCAAAGGATTGTTCCACCATGGCCAAATCGACTCGTTATATTTTTGTGACCGGCGGCGTTGCCTCCTCGCTGGGGAAGGGAATCGCGGCTGCGGGCCTTGGGACGCTGTTGATCCAGCGCGGCGTCAGCGCAGAGATCATGAAGCTCGATCCCTACCTGAACGTCGATCCCGGCACCATGAGCCCTTTCCAGCACGGCGAAGTCTTTGTCACCGATGACGGCGCCGAAACGGATTTGGACTTGGGGCACTATGAGCGATTTTTGGACAAGCCGACCAGCCGCCTGAACAGCGCCACTGCGGGGCAGGTTTACGAGAATGTCATCCGCAAGGAACGCCGTGGCGACTATCTGGGCTCCACGGTGCAGGTGATTCCCCACATCACGGACGAGGTGAAGCGTCGCATCCTTGCCACCGCGCGGGAAAAGAAGCCGGACGTGCTGCTGATTGAAATCGGTGGCACCGTGGGCGACATTGAATCGCTTCCCTTTCTTGAGGCGATCCGCCAGTTCCCCTACGATGTTGGGAAGGAAAACTGCCTGTTCCTGCACCTGACGCTGCTGCCGTATATTTCCGCCTCCGGCGAATCAAAGACAAAGCCGACGCAGCACAGCGTGAAGGCGTTGCGCGAAATCGGCATTCAGCCCGATGGGCTGATCCTTCGCACGGAACACGCGATGGACGCGGGCCAGCGCCGCAAGATCGCCATGTTCTGCAACGTGGAGGAGCGCGCGGTTTTTGAATCCGTCAATGTGGGCGTGATCTATGAAGTGCCGCTGATGCTTCATCGTCAGGGGCTGGATGAATGGGTGTGCCGGAAGCTCGGCATCGAATCCAGCGAGGCTCACATCGCCGACTGGGAGAACCTGATCGCCCGCATTCATTCCGCGCGCCAGGAAGTCCGCATCGGCGTTGTTGGAAAATACATTGAGTTGAATGACGCATACATTTCGATCTACGAATCGTTGAAGGCGGCGGCGTACCACGAGGACGCGCGGCTGGAGATCGTGAAGATCGACAGCGAGCAGTCGCCGGAACAACTGAGCGAGGCGCTTGCGGCCGTGGATGGCGTGCTGATTCCCGGTGGCTTCGGCCCCCGCGGCATCGAAGGAAAGATTTTCGCCGCCACCTGGGCGCGCGAACACAAGGTGCCGTACTTCGGGATTTGTCTTGGAATGCAGGTGGCGATGATTGCCTTCGCGCGCAGCGTGTGCGGCATCGGCGACGCAAATTCCACGGAGTTCAACGAGCACACAAACAATCCCGTGATCGACCTGATGACGACGCAGAAGGCGGTGCTGAATCTGGGCGGTACGATGCGCCTTGGGGCCTATCCCATGAAGATCAAGAAGGGGACGAAGGCTGAGTCAGTCTACAAGGCCACCGAGGCGCAGGAACGCCATCGTCATCGTTACGAGGTGAACAACGTGGATCGCCCGCGCCTTGAGGAAATGGGCATGGTGATCAGCGGCACCTTCGAGGAAACGGACTTGGTGGAGATGATTGAACTGAAGGAGCACCCCTGGTACGTCGGTTGTCAGTTTCATCCGGAATTCCAGAGTCGTCCGTTGAAGCCGCATCCACTGTTCAAGGGCTTCGTTGCGGCAGCCATCACGCAGCGAAAATCCATCGCCGCAAAGGGCGCCGCGCGGGGCTGACGCCGCCAAGGCAGCAGCCTCAGGTTACGTCGCTCACCGTTGGGTGCATGAAGTGTTCGTCGTCCGCGAGCAGGCGGATCGCGTTACTCAGAATCCACAATCGCCGGTCGAGATAAACCTCCACGCGATACGCACCGGGCCCCGCACAGGGGAAGGTCATGTCCTGCGCCGTGGTCCACGAGAACGGCTGGCCGTTGCAGCGCAGCACGACCTCCGCGAACAGCGGCAGCTTGATGTGAAAACGCCCTTCGGGATCGTAGGGTGCGTCCTCGCCCATCTGGCGTTTCCGCCCGCGCTTCGGCGCAAAGTAGAACTGGAACTTGCTTTCCGGCCCCAGGGAGCGATTCACCGCGAAGGAGCGCCCCTCGCGCAGTGCGGACCAAATCATGTCCCGCGCGCGCAGCGCCACCGACGGGAGTTCCGGCGTCTGCACACACGTTGCGATGGTTTGGAATGCGTAGGCGTAGGGAAAGAGCACCTTCCAGTCGAACAGTGGCTGCTTTCGTTGATGCACGTTCAAGCCGCCGACCATCGGCATGCGGCGTTTCTCAAGCTGGCGATCCCATTTCCGCAGCACCGTGCGCGACGGACCGATGATCATTTTTTCCGCGCGCGCCACGTCCAGCGGCAACGTGCGCGCCGACGTGCGCGTAAGGAATTCGTCCACGAAGGACCACGCCTCGATCATGTCCGCATCATCCAGCGGCGTGGGCGGAACGGAGCAGCGCTCGTTCTGCTGGTGGGTTGCGACAACCACGCCGACCTGCCGGTGCACTTCCGCAAGGGCGGAGGAAAGGTTCGCCTGCACCCCGACGTCCTCGCGTGTTTCAAAGGCCAGCGCGTGGCCGTCGGGCGCGGAGATTTCCTCCCCGCACAGCACCAGCACGCCGTCGTGCCAGCCTTCCTCCCCGCGGACGCCGTAGCCGCGCGTCCCGTGATCCGTCAACAGGACGAAATCAACGCCTGATTGGCGCGCGGCACCGACGATTTCATGAAGCGAACCGCAACCGTCGCTTTGGTCGGAATGGATGTGGATCGCGCCCACATATGTGCGGTGTGTGCTTCCCATTTTGCGTTTTTCTAAATGCGCTCAAAAGCGGGAAACAATCGCAACTTTCGCCCGGCAACGAAATCAGGGGAACCTGTAAGGGCTGTGTTGACATCCCCATGGGAAAATACTGATTCTGGCCTGTATTCCCATCGGCGGGTGCCATCAATCATGGCCGTACAAAAAGTTACCAACGACAGTCAGGGTTTCCGCAGCGGAGTGAAGAAGCTGTGGCGTGCCATCACCATCGTCGTCCCCATCGTGATCCTGATCGTGGCGATCTACATGATTGCCGGTGGCGGTGATCCGCGGCGGAAGTTGAAGACGCCGCCGGAAACACTCAACGCCTACACGCAGTTCATCCGGTCATATATTGGGCCGATGGCGGTTCAGCCTGACCGCATGGCTGTGGGCCAGTTTCTCGAATTCTTTGATGACGATTCCCGCCGGTTTTTTGACAAGAACTACGAGACTCTGGCGCGCGAGCGTTTTCAGTTCGAGCCGGAGCAATTCAAGAACCTGAGCACCGATTCAAAGCGCGCGGAAGCAATGCTGAACCTTGCGGCCCGCGAGCCCCTGAGCGGCTTTGGCGCGATCAAGACTTCCCGCAATCCGAAGCCCGATCAGGTTGAAATCGTCGTTGATACGCGCACCGACAAGCCTGTAACTGTCATGCTTGAAAAGCGCGGAAGCATCTATTTCATCAAGGATTTCGCCGGGCTGAAGCCTGCGCTGGAGAAGGAACTCTCCGCAGTGGAAACCCCGAACAAATAACAGGACACAATCACCATGGCCGCCAGCCTGCTCGTCGACGGAACCGGAAACTGGGTCATCAACTACCAACTGAAGAAGGATCGCGAAAACCGCCTCGGCCGCACCGCCGACAACGACGTCGCGATTCCCGGCACGCAAATTTCCTCCCGCCATGCGGTCATCTATTACAGCGCCGGCAAGTGGGTGCTTCGCGACGAAAGCAAGAACGGCACGTACGTCAATGACCAGCGCGTGACCGGCGAACACCTGCTGAACACCGGCGATGCGATTCGCATCGGCAAGACCATCGTTCAATTCCGCGATCCCGAACAGGAATTGGAGGATGATCAGCACGGCCTCACAATTTGGGGCGCGACCGCGCACAAGTTCCACATGCAGAGCGAGCAACTGAAGGAGAACATTCGCGAGGCGTCCGCGAAAGGTTCCTCCGTCATCGAACTGCCCGAAGCGATCGTCGAATACAAGACGGAGCCGGGCCGTCAGGCCATCAAGGTCGGCAGCGATACGCCGGAGGACAAACTTTGGGTTGCGGAGAAGCTTTCCGAGTTGCTCGGCGACCTCGCCACGAAGGCGAACATTGACAAGATTGAAACCTTCGATTTTCTCCTGGAGCGCATCAAGGGGATGATCTCTGCGGAAAATGGCTTCCTGATGATCATCAATCAGGGGAGCAACAGTTGGGAGATTCGCTCCTGGGCTGGCAGTGTGGAGCAGTGGAGTTCCTACGAGAAGGAACACCCGATCCCCCTTTCCGTCGCGAACAAGAGCTTCATGGAGAAGATCACCATCGCGCTGTCGCCCGATGCGCCGCCCCCGCAGGCCGACGGCGTCAGCTTGCTGCATTTGCAGGTGAAGAGCTACATCTGCGTTCCGTTGCTTAAGGATGGTCAGGCGTGGGGCGTGGTGTATTTCGACAATCGCCTCGGCACGGCGCCCTTCGCGCGCAAGCATGTCCAGCTTCTGGAGCGCGCGGCCCCGTTCATCCTGCAGATCGAATTCCAGTAACACGCTTGGCAGCCGTCGCGCGCGAAAAGGCCGTCATCGCCGTGCTCGGCGCGGGCTCCTGGGGGAGTACCCTCGCGGCGCTGCTCCATGGTAACGGCCACGAGGTACGTCTGTGGGATCATTCCGCAGAGCAGCTCCGCAAATTGAACGAGGCGGGCCATCCCCCCGGCGTTCCCGAACTGAAGCTCCCTCCCATTCGCCTTTCCCACGACCTTGCGGAAGCGTTGCGCGGGGTGGATGCGGCTGTGTTCGTCGTCCCTGCTCAGGCCTACGCGGATGTCTGCGAACGGATTCGCGCGCTTCAACTCACGCCGCCGCTGTGCATCATTGCCAGCAAGGGGATTGATCTGCACACGCTGCGTCCGCTCTCTGACATTCTGGAGGAGGAGCTCAAGCCGCGCATGATCGCCGTCGTCAGCGGACCCTGCATCGCGCGCGAAGTTGCCCAGGGCGTGCCCACCTCCGTTGTGGCTGCCTGCGGCGATGGCGCCGTGGCGACAAGGGTTCAGGGATGGTTCAATTCCCCCAGCTTCCGCGTTTACAAGCAGGATGACCTCGCGGGCGTTGAGTATGCGGGTGCGTACAAGAACGTGATCGCGATCGCCGCAGGAATTTGCGACGGCCTTGGCTTCGGCGCGAATTCGAAGTCAGCCCTCCTTACGCGTGGGCTTGCGGAAATGCGGCGCTTCGTCAGCGCGATGGGTGCGAATGACATGACGGTAGTGGGCCTCGCGGGCCTCGGCGACCTTTGCGTCACGTGTTTTTCCCCGCACTCGCGCAATCGCCGCTTCGGTGAGGCGCTTGGCAGGGGGCGGAGCGCGTCGGAAATCATCGCGGAGATCGGCGAGATCGTGGAGGGTGTCCCCACCGCCCACGCCATTTGCAAAATCGCCGATGAGAAGGGAATCAGCACCCCCATCGCGAAAGCGGTGGCAGCCGTCATTGACGGCGAATGTTCGCCAACGGATGTCGTCGCGCGTTTGATGAGCAGGGAACTGACGAGCGAATAGCGGGCTGGCGGGGGCCTACGCGGCGCCGCTGCTCTTCTTCTTCACGATTTCCAGATTGTTTACAACGCCATCCTTGATGTGAACAATCTTGTGGGCGTGTTCGGCGATGTCGCGCTCGTGCGTGACGAGGATGATGGTGCGCCCCTGGTCGCTAAGCTGTTGAAACAGCGCCATGATTTCCTCGCCGGTTTTTGAGTCGAGGTTGCCCGTTGGTTCGTCCGCCAGCAGGATCGCGGGGTCATTCACGAGCGCGCGCGCGATGGCAACGCGCTGGCGCTGGCCACCGCTCAGTTCGTTCGGCAGGTGATGGCCGCGTTCGTTCAATCCCACCGCTTCGATCTGATTCTTCGCGCGCTTGCGCCGTTCCGCCGTGCCGATCCCTGCGTAAATCATCGGCAGTTCCACGTTCTGCTGCACCGTCATGATCGGCAGCAGATTGAAGCTTTGGAACACGAAGCCAATTTCCTTGTTTCGCGTGAAGGAAAGTTCGTCATCGTTCAGTGATTCGATGGCGCGCCCGCGCAGTTCATAGCTTCCCTGCGTGGGGCGATCAAGGCATCCGAGAATGTGCATCAGCGTGCTCTTGCCGCTGCCGGACGGGCCCATGATCGCGACGTAATCCCCCTCGTTGATCTCCATGTCGAGGCCACGAAGCGCGCGCACTTCAAATTCACCCATCAGGTAACTTTTCTGGACGCCGCTCAGGCGAATGATCGTCATCGGTTATTGCGTCGCCGGTGTCGCTGCGGGAGTCGCCGCAGGTGCAGGTGCCGCCTCGGCGGGTTTCGCGGCGGAATCGCCCGTGGCGGGAGCCTGAGCCTGATGGCCGCCCGCACCCGCTGCGCCTTGCTGTCCGCGACGACGGCGGCTTTCACCACCGGCGCCCATGCCGGACGCGTCGCCGCCTCCGCGCTGGAAATTCCCTTCGCCTGCCTGACTGTGGCCGCCCTCCTGCTGCATGCCCGCGCCGTTGCCTCCGCCCATCCCACGACGACGACCTTCGCCACGACTGCCCTGCTGCGCAGCCTGCTCTGCGGAAGCCTTGCGGGCCTTTTCCTCCGTGGCCGCGTCCAACTGGCGTCGCACGCGCCTCAACGCTTCGAAGCCCTGTTCGCGCGCTTCAGCAAGTTCCAGATTCGGATTCCGCAGGTACACTTTTTCCCCCGCCTTCAGCGCACCTTCCACCACTGCGGTCGATTCGTTGACGTCGAGAACCTTCACGGGAACGAAATCGGATCCCATGGCTGCGCGATAGACGCCAACTTCCTCACCCTTCATCGTCAGACTTTCCAGCGGCACCTTCAGGGCGCTTTCCCGGTTTGCCACCTGAATGCGGACGCTTGCCGTCATGCCTTGAAAGAAGAACGGCTCGTTGTCATTCAGCATGATATTGACTTCAAATTCGCGGGGACCCTGACTGGCATTTGAACTGGGGCCACGCCGTGACATTTGCGAATTGTCGATGGGGACGATCGACTTGCGGTTCACCGTGCCGGAAAAAACGCGATCGGGAACCGCATCGAGATAAATCGAAACCGGCTGCCCCTGCTCCACGAGGGCAATGTCCAGTTCGTTCACCGGCACCACCGCGA
>JADZDZ010000208.1 GCA_020850785.1 Candidatus Sumerlaeota bacterium
TCCTCAGCATCCTGCCGCCCAGCTTGTCCGCCAATTTCCCGTTCTCGCGCGCGATCGCACCGTTTACGATCACCACGTCAAAGCCTTCCGCAAGCTGCTTCGGATTTTCATAGGTCGCCGTGTCCTTCACCTTCGCGGGATCGAAGATCACCACGTCCGCAGCCCAGCCTTCCTTCAGTTCGCCGCGCTTTTCGCGTTCAAGACCGATGGTCTGCGCCGCGCGGCCGCTCATCTTGTGTACGGCCTGCTCGATGGTGAGCGCCTTCTTGTCCACCACCATTTCGCGAATCACCTTCGCGAAGGAGCCGTAGCCGCGCGGGTGATGCATCCCCGGCGAACCGTCGCTGCAGATGTTTGTCATCGGGTCCATCATCAGCCGCTGCCGCAGCGCCTCATCCATGATGAAGTAGGCGGCGCTGCCACCATCCGGGCCTTTCTCAATCAGGACTTCCTCGAAGGGCTTTCCCGTTTCCTTCGCCACCTGCTCCAACGTTTTCCCCGCGTCCCTGCCCGTGCCGAACAGCGTTGCCGCCGGCCCGTTCCGCTTCGTCACGCGTTCGCGCAGGTAGGTCGCCAATTCATCATGCCGCGTTGCAACCACGTCCGCGTACTTGTTCGGCGGCAGCGCCCACTTGGGAAAGAGAATCGCCAGCCCCGTAAAGCTCGCTTCGTAGGGATAGATGTCCGCCGTGATCGCGTCCCCCTTCGCGCGCGCCTTCTCCAGATAGGCAAGAATCTCCTCCGCGCGGGCCGTTCCCTTGCCGTAAACAGACTTCATGTGGGAAACGTGGACGGCGGTTTTGGCGGCGTGCCCCTCGTCAAACAACTCCTGCATGGCGGCGAAAAGTTGGTCATCATCCTCGGTGCGGAGGTGGCTCATCACGAGGCCGCCGTGCGCGCCCACCGGCTCCGCGATCATGCGCAGCTCATTCGCCTTCGCGAACATGCCGGGTTGATATTCCAACCCTGTCGTCAGGCCGAAGCAGCCCAACTGCATCGCCCGTTCTGAAAGCGCGCTCATCTTATCCAAGTCTTCTGTCGTCGGGTTTTCGTTCAGCTTCACGCCCGCTTCATTGCGGATGGTACCATGGCCGACGAACGTGACGATATTCGGGCCGGGATGAACTTCATCCACCTTCTTCATCCACGCATCCATTTGTGAAACGCGCTCGCTGCTGCCGTCCTGCCCCAGACAGATCGTCGTGACCCCCTGCGCCAGAAAATTTTCACACGCGGGGTTGCCATCGGTGGGATCACCATGGGCATGAGTGTCGATGAAACCGGGGGCCACGATCTTGCCGGTGGCGTCGATGGTCTTCAGGTTCGGACCGGGCTCCGCCTTGAAGTTCCCGATTCGCTGGATTGTTCCGTCGTGGATAAGCACATTTCCCACAATCCCCGGCCCGCCGGAGCCATCAACAATCGTCCCACCGCTGATGAGAAGTTCCGGCGAATCGGCATTCATGAAGGAGGTCGCAAGCATCAGCCCGGCGACAAAGAGCAATCGGCGCATGGAAAAGGCTCCGGATTTATTTGGAGGCTGCACCATGACGACGTCCCGTTCCCGGCACAATGGCACTTTCCGCGTGCGAGTGCCGTTGACGCGCGCAGCAGCCGCCCAAGAATGAAAGGCTGCTTGGCATCACAGGCTTTCCCCATTAGGATCGGCTTTTCCAATCCCATCGCATCCCCCTGAAAAATGACCCACGGACCCGACGCTTCCCCACCACCGCGACCGCAACAGGACGATGATCGCGAATCGCCAACGGTGATGACACCGCAAACCCCGAAAACACTCGGCGGGAACCGCCTGCTCAAGCGCGTCGGCGTCGGCGGGATGGGGGAAGTGTGGCTTGGCCAGGACATCAAGCTGCATCGTCAGGTCGCCATCAAGGTCATGCTGCAGGACCTGATCAAGACGACGCCAGACGCCGCCGCGCGGTTCTACCAGGAAGCGCGCGCTGTCGCGAAGTTGAACCACCAGAACATCATCCAAATTTTCCAGATCGGCGAGGAGAAGGGCCTGCTGTTCTTCTCCATGGAGTGGGTGGATGGCGAATCACTTCAGGATTACCTGAAGCGCAACGGCCCGCTGGATACAACCACCGCGCTGGAGATCGCGCTGCAGATGGTGGATGGTCTCGCCTTCGCATGCCAGCATCAGGTGATCCATCGTGACGTGAAGCCCGCCAACGTGATGCTGGATCGAAATGGGCGCGTGAAGATCACAGATTTCGGCCTCGCGAAAATTCAGGATTCCGATCTGTCGCTCACATCCTCCGGCATGAGCATGGGCAGCCCCAATTACATGTCGCCGGAAATGGCGAAGGGGGAATCCGTCAATCACCGCGCGGATATATATGCGGTGGGAATCACGCTCTACCAGATGCTGACCGGCAGCGTTCCCTTCACGGGCCCCAGCGCAACCGCCGTTCTGCTGAAGCACATTCAGGAGCCGCTCCCGATTCCGCAGAGCCTTGAAGAAAAGGCGGGGCGCTTCCTTGTCGATATCATGCGCAAGATGACCGAGAAGGACGCGGAACTGCGTTATCAGACATATGAAACGCTGCGCGCCGACATTGCCACCGCTCTCGACCGCGCACGCGGCGCCCATGGCACCAGCGCGTTTCAGACAACGCCGATCAACGCAACCTCGCTCGCCGCAGCGGGCCGCTCCACGATTCACGTGGAGGCGACACCCGTTTCGAATCCACCCACGGCAGGGCTTCCCGCCGTCAAGGGCCGCAGCCCCTTCCCATTCCTCCTTGCGGTGATTGGCGCCGTTATCCTCGCGCTTGTGGTGGTGGGCGGCATCGTTGGCATCGCATTTTCCAAGAAGGGATCAGTTCCCGGCGCGGCGCTGCTTGGCGATGGAAACAAAATCACCGGCCAGATATTCCTGAAACGCGAAACCACGATCGACCCCATCGCGGGACAGACGGTGATGCTCTACGCCGGCGGGGATCGTGATCGCCTGATGAAACTCCGCTCCGAAATGGAGGTGAATCAGCGCGCGATTGACGAAGGCGTCACCCGACTGGGTTCCCTGCTGGAGGACATTCGCGCCGTCAGTTCCTCCAATGAACGCGTTGCGGAATTGAAGAAGGAATTGCAGGAGCGCGAAACAAAGGTCGCAAAAATTATCGAGGAAGGGCAATCCGCCAACGCCAAGTTGGAAGGATACCGCGAGAACGCGCGCAAGTTCACGGCAACGTTGAAGGACTTCGAGGAAAAAGGATATCAGTCTTATCCGATTACCGACCCAACCACCGGCGCTTCCAAAGTATTGTCCGCATCACCGGGACAGAAGGATGCCTCCGTTCAATATCTGCAGGGATTGATCAGGGGATTTGAGGAGGCCGCTGCGCAGAATAAGGAATACGTTGCCAAGCTGACAACTGATTTGGATTCCGCCAAGAAGGCCGTTGAGGAAACGAAGATGAAAATCAACGGACGCGGCCCCAGCGGGGACACGCGACCAGTGGAGGAGAAGCGCAAGGAATTCAAGGAGTTGTTCCTGAAAGTGCAGGCGCTTCAATCCGCGCGACTGGAATCGTTGAAGGAACTGGACACGTTCGCCGCCACGCCCGCAGCAGAAATGAAAACGGACCCCGATGGCAAGTTTGTCATGAACAAGATCGATCAAGGGAGCTACATCCTGAAGGCGGCCTACACCACCAAGGCATTGCCCAGCGAATCCCGGTTGCCCTACCGCGCGGTGTGGTTGGCGCCGGTGGATGTGAAGAATAACGAGGCTTCTGAAACAAAAATGACGCAGGACAATGTTATCG
Organism: Candidatus Sumerlaeota bacterium; assembly: GCA_020850785.1. Lineage (GTDB taxonomy): Bacteria > Sumerlaeota > Sumerlaeia > SLMS01 > SLMS01 > JADZDZ01. The sequence goes on from JADZDZ010000208.1 coordinate 3,792, forward strand.
TATTTACGCAGAAGGATGCGCTGGATCGCCTTGCCAAGCCTTATGATGGGAAGACATTGGAAGCCGCATTAAATGACTTCCTCGCGGATAATTACCAAAAGGCGGACAATCCCGGCATTGAGTCCTACGCGCAGGCGGTGATGTCGCGGTGACATTGCGACGGATTGGGTTTCTGGCGTTTGTTGTGGCGGCGGCTGGTTCCGCGTTCGCGCAGGAAAATGCGCCGGGGCCATCATCCGTTGAAACTGCGATGAAGGAAATCCAAGGCCTGTTGGAGACTGCCACGGCGGATTTGAAGGA
>JADZDZ010000209.1 GCA_020850785.1 Candidatus Sumerlaeota bacterium
CAACGACACCACGCTGACGATTCACAGGGTGAAGATCATCAATTCGAGCGCGCTCGAACGGCAGCGGCGGCTTTGCGACATCCTCGTGCACCGCGGCATCCTCAAGCGCAGCGTCCTGACGCAGGTTCTGGCGTTGCAGCGCACTGCAGAATCGGACAAGCGACTCGGCCAGATTCTCGCCGAACGCGACATCGGTCCAGACGAAACGATTCGCGACGTGCTCCGCCTCCAACTGGAGGAGGAAATCTGGAACCTCTTCGGCCTCGATGAAGGGGAATTCCGCTTCGAAACCATCGACGATGACCGCATCGGCGAAGCGACGCTCCACATGGACATCGAGCCGCTGCTGCTGGAGGGGACGCGCCGCCAGGATGAATGGCGCAAGATCGCGCGCCTTCTTCCATCGGATCGCCTTGTGCCCGCCATGCGCGCCGGCTTCGTGGCAAACACAGATGATGATCGCTTCCGCGTTCATCCCGCCGAATGGCGCGTGCTGGCGCAGATCAACGGCAGCTTCCCGATCCGGGCGATCATCAACCGCAGCGGCCTCGGCCGCTTCGAGGTCTACCAAATCCTCGCGCAACTGCTGAATCACGGCGTCATCGAAATCCGCAAGGAGGACGCTGCGGACGCCAATCGTCCCGCCACCCAGGTTCCTTCACCATCGCCAACCGCCAGTGCGCCCTCCACCTCCATGCGTGGTGTCGGGGGCTTCCTGTCGCGGCTTACAGGCGGGGGAAGCAAAAGTTCGGAGCGTCAGGAAATCCTCTCCTTCACCACCCCGCTTGGTTCCATCGCCTACTTCATCAACCGCATGACCGACGGCTTCTTTGCCCTGCGCGAGATGAAGCCTCAGGGCGATGATTACCGCGTGGCGGAAATGATCTGGCCCGACCTGCTGGTCAGCTACTGCAAGGCGGACATTATCCGGGTCGTCGGAAATAATGTGAACGCCGACTACGTGGAAAAATTCATGAAGATGTATGAATTCAACGAGGCCACGCGCGACTGCTATGAGGACGGCTTGGAGGCGTTGATTCACCTGCTCGATTCCATGTATCGCGTGTTTGCGGCCCGCGTTGGAGATCGTGCTGCGGCGAAGCTGGTTCGCGACTTGCTCGAAGACATTGGCCCCCGCGTGACCCACACCTACAATCCCGAATTCCGTCTGGACGAACGCGTGCAGAACGCGCTGCGGATCGCCGCGTAACTCCAACCCCTCGACACCAAACCACAGGATCGCATTCCATGGCTGGCGAAAAAATTCTTCTGATCGATTCTTCCGCCGGTGTTCAGGACCTGGCGAAGGCAGTGATGGAGGAACACGGCTACAAGGTGACAACGGCCAGCAATGGCGTTGCCGCCCTGGCGCATCCGGAGCTGGACAAATTCAGCCTCGTGCTGCTGGACACCAACCTTGATGGCGTCAACGGCTTCGAGACGGTGACGCAGATTCGCTCCGATGCGGAAACCTTTGGCGTGCCCGTGCTGCTGCTGGTTCCGGAGGAGGAACATGATCCGCGCCAAAGCCAGAGCCTGCGCGGCGCGAACGGTTTCCTGTGCAAGCCCTTCACTCCCGCGGCGCTGTCCGTGAAGGTGGAGGAAATGCTGAAGGAAAAGAAGCTGCGCGACCAATCCCACCAGTACCTTGAGGAATCCGCAGACCGCCACATGCAGACGCTGGCGGAACAAAAAATCCAGCAGGCCGTCGAAAAGAAAATCCAGATCATCGTGGAGCGCGCAATCCAGTCGATCGTTTCCATCATCGACCAGCGCACGCGCCGCGAAGTGGATGCCCGCGTCACCGCCCTCACCACGGAGAAGGAGCAGGAACTGGTCCGCCTCACCGTGCAGGAAGTTGCTCGCTCCATGGTGGAAAAAATGGCGGAGCGCAAAGTCACCGAGGCGATGGAGGCCATCCTCGTCGAAACCACGGAAAAGACCGTGAAGCGCGTCTCCGATGCGATGCTCCCTTCCATGATCCGCGAGCGCCTGAAGGAAACGCTGGAAAACATGCTGCCGCGCGAAGTGCAGCTTAAGGTTGAAAAGGCCACGCAGGACAAGATGACCGAGTTCGGCGAGGCGCTCGTGAGTGTCCTGCAGAGCGAGGCGAAGAAGACTGTTCCGCTGGTTGCGAAGGAGAAGCTGCCGGAAATCGCGGAACGTCAGGTGGTTCAGGCGTGCGAGCAACGCATCCCGCAGCTTGTGAACGCGGAGGCGCGCGGCGCCGTGGCGAACGAACTGAACATACGCATCAAGCCCATGATGGACATGGAGCACAACAAGCTGCGCAAGCTCGTCATGACGTGGCTGCTTGTCATCATGGTCGTCATCTGCATCGTGCTCGTGGCCATCGGCTTCTTCGGCTACCAATACATCAAGTCGCAGGTGGGCTGATGAATTTCGGGCGCGTTGTCGGCACCATCGTTTCCACCAGCAAGGACCCGAACCTTGAGGGCCTGAAGCTGCTGGTCGTGCAGCATGTGAACATGGACATGAAGGACACGAACACCTTCACCGTCGCGGCCGATGGTGTTGGCGCCGGCATTGGCGAGTATGTGCTGGTCGTCACGGGATCGTCGGCGCGCCTTGGCACGAACCTGAAGAACCGCCCCATCGATGCGGGCATCCTTGCGATCGTTGACGCCGTGGAAGTGGAAGGCGACATCATCTACCGCAAGGAAGAGGAAGCGGCGGCGCGCTAGCGCCCGCGTCCGCGCGGCAACCAAAAACAATTTCCGCATTCCCGCTTGCGCGCCCGCCCGCGCGCCGGGAACCTCCGCGCGTTGGTGCACGAAAGTGCATAATTAGGAAGCGCCGTGAAAATCGGCCGCGGTCCCGCCGCTGTAAGTGGGGACGATTCGATCCGAAGCCTTCGCGCAACGAGCGCGCGGCATCCACTGGTTCACCCATTGAGCTGGGAAGGATGGAACGAATCGCAGGATCCACGAAGCCAGAAGACTAGCCAACAATCCACGCGTTGCGGATGGCTTCCGGGAAAGAAGCGGCCGCGGACAGTTTCAAGCTTCCGCTGTATTTTTTTCTCATCGTCCATCCCTACGCACATTTCATCTCCGAAGGAGAGAGACGTATGTTGCGCAGGACAGTATCATCACGGTTGTTGGTAAAATTCCTCGCGGGGGCCGCGATTGCCGCGCTGCCACTTGTCGCGAAGGCCCAACCGGGCATCGTCACAAGCGTTGCCAGCGGCTATGACGTGACCACGATTCCGCTTCCCGTCGGCGCGCAGTTCAAGGGCGCCTGGGGAAACCACGCGACGGATCCAAACTTCATCGTTTTGTACTACAATGACGGCGTGAATGATGTGATTGGAAAGCTGAACATCGCCACCTCCACCATCACGCCGTTGATTTCGGACGTGCAAACGCCGTTGAATTTCGTGGGGGGTTGCATTCTCCTCAGCGACACGCAGCTTGTTTGGACGGAAAACAGCGACGGCCCCACCCCCACGGAGGATGTCTATATCGCGACCGATGCGGACCTTGACGGGTTCGAAGCATCGGAAGTCGTCGCGCTGACAGCGAAGGGATTGAATGTGGACGACGTCACCGGCCAGGCGAACTTCACCGGCTCCCGTCTTCGCATGATCGACGCGACGGGCATCGGCGGCCTTCAGGCGGGAGATGTACTCGTGCAGACGGCGGACGACGATTTTCTCACCGTGCCCATCGAACCGAGCGAAGTCTTCGTGATCCGCGGCATCACGACACCGACGCCATCCTTCATTCCCGCCCCCGGCATCACCAACGAGGCCTTCTTTCGCGGCACGGGAGCAAAGGAGCTGGTCTACGACGGCAGCATTTCCCGCGGGCCGAACCAGTCGTTGATCATCGGCTCCGGGCTGAGTGATTTTTCCACGGCGCGCATCATCGCCGTGCGCGACGTGAATGCCGATGGGCAGATCAACGAGGCGACGGAGGCGAATTCCCTCGGCGACCTCAACCTCGGCGGCCTCTATGAACTTTCGGCCAACACGGAAGGGCGCTTGTTCGCATCCTCCGGCGGGAACATCAAGACGGCGCAGATCGACCTCACCAGCGGCGATGTGCTGACGGCGCCGGCGCTGACTTCCATGACAAATCTGGTGACCACCTCCTCGTTCTTCCTGGCAGGCGTCCTCGTGGACGATCCCACGCTCCCCTTTGCCCCCAACGGCAACCCTGCCCTTTCAGCGCGCGTGTTTTTTGCCGACTTCAACGGTGCGGAAATCTACGTGGTTCGGCCCGAACTGCCCTCCAGCGTCAGCGACTGGAACATGTTCTGATTAGCGGCGGGGTCCGCGTTTGGGGATTTCCACCCCGACGCGGGCCTCGCCCCCCTGTCCCCTTCAAAGTTGCCCTTGTGGCGCGTTTGGCGAATGGCGATAATCATTTTTAGGTCGGTAATCCACTTCCATCGCCACACCCATTCTCTTTTATGTCTGCACAACCGGATAAGGAGAAGTCCTCGCCGTCATCGAAACCGATGCAGGTAAACGAGGCCATCCGCAGCGCATTCGACAAACACAACTACGAACTGCTGGGCGAGATTGGCCGCGGCGGCATGGGCGTTGTCTACCTCGGCCAGCACCGCAAGCTGGGGCGCCGCGTGGCGCTGAAGACACTCACGCCCGACCGCTCCACGAAGGAAAACAGCATCCGCCGTTTTCATCGCGAGGCAAAAACCTTCGCGCAGATTCGTCATCCGAACATCGCAAACCTATTTGAATTTGAGGATCAGGGTGCCGTTCAGTTTCTGGCACTTGAATATGTGGAGGGCACCGACCTCGAACGCGAGCGCCGCAAGCGCCGCAAATGGAAGTACGACGAGGTGGCGGAGATCATCGCCAAGCTTTCCGACGCGCTCGACCACACGCACAAGAAGGGCATCCTTCATCGCGACATCAAGCCGGGAAACATCCTGATAGAAAAGAACACCAATCGCGTGGTGCTCACGGATTTCGGCCTCGCGAAGGGGGATCAGGACGAATCACTCACGGCGGCGGGCTTCGCCGTCGGCACTCCCGCGTACATGGCGCCGGAGCAGATCACCGACCAGTTTGGCCTCAAGCCGGACGGACGCGCGGACCTGTTCTCCCTCGGCACCGTTGCCTACGAAATGCTGACGCACAAGCATCCCTTTCTTGCATCCGATGACTTGAACACCATGCGCAACATTGTGAATGGCAAGGTGACGCCGCTGCGCGACGTTGATCCCGCCATTCCGCCGGAACTGGCGTGGATTCTTGAGAACATGATGGAAAAGGACCCGAAAAACCGGGTGCCGGACGCCGCGACATTGTCGCAGCGCCTCAACACGTGGCTTGCAAAATTCCGCTCCGGCGAAGGGGGATTCACGCCCACAACGCCCGTTCCCTACACGCCATTGACTCCCGCGCCCACCTCCCGCGCATCAGGCAGCACTCCGCAGCAGGCCCCATCACCCACGCCGGCGCGGATGCCCATCGGCCTGATCATCGGGATCGTCATCGGTGGAGTCGTTCTGCTGGGCGTTGGCGTCGCCATCGGCGTCGTCCTGTTCAAGTAGATGTTCGCCGGGATATTTGTCTATACGCTGGTGTGGATGGCGCTGGCAATCGTTGGCATTTTGCTTCTCTATCGTGTCAGCGATGCGCCCGCCTTCGCCCCCGGCCTTGACGTTTCCGTCAGCATCCTTAGCTGGGTCCCCTGGGTCGTCACCGCGTGCAAGTGGGGATGGATTGGCTTCGCCGCATGTCTTGCGGGGCAGTTCGTGGCGCTCCAGATTTTTTGCATTCTTCACACGTTCTTCAGCGGCTGTCGCGGCCCGAAGATTCGCAAGGCGCTCGATCGCATTGTGGGGCCGATGCGCAATCATCTGGGACTGTGGATCACGATCCCCGCGCTTCCGGTTTTCCTCGCAATTCGCGCGGCGGAGTTGTTCGTCTATCCGCTGCTTGTCTGGACGTTGAACTTCCCGCGCTACAAGCAGCGCGAATGGGTCAACGTTTCGCGCCAAAAATTCGAGGGCCTCGTCGGTCATGACCTTGTCTGGTGTCTATACTGCGACTGGATGACCGGCGTGTACTCGCTCGGTGCGGAGTTGCTGCGCAATGTGGAGAGCTTCTGGTGCCCCATTCGCTTCTACGAAAACAAGAAGTGCGAAAACTGCAGGATCGACTTCCCGGACCTGAAGGAATGGGTCAGCGCCGACGGCAGCATGAAGGACGTGAGTGCGCTACTGCTGAAGAAATATCCGCCAAAATCGCGGAAGCCACGCAGTTGGTTCGGGCATCCGGGCCGCAAACGGAAATGAGATGACAACACAGGCATCATGCCCGTGTGAGCGTGGAGCAGTTGCTTCCCAAGTGCCAGAGACGTACCCGTCCCGCCTGACCCATGTTGATCTGGGCGGTAGTGTTGTGCATGAGTGTGTTTCCCATTTTCTGTGGAGGCGGGCTGATGCGCGGTGTTTCGGATTTGCTTTGGCGGGAGCGGGACGGGTACGGCGGACACCGCGCGAGTACGCGGAAGAACAGAGGGGCGGAAATTTTTCCGGGGCCATGGCCCCGGAAGCCTTGAACCCCGCGCGAGAACCAGCAACACTTGAACTGAAGACTCTACTTCAAACTGGATCATAAAAGGGGAGCAGGTCAATCTGCGCAAGATCAAACACCATGGGCCAGACGGGACGGGTACGCCCCATCAACCGCCTCGAAGAACTCCTGCCCGATCACCGCCCACCCGCGACGCAATAAGCCAGCGCAAGATCAAACACCATGGGCCAGACAGGACGGGTACAAGAAAACAGTTCATGTCCGAATGGCATAGGCTCATGCAGGAACCCTCAATGTTCCGCTAACAAATCGGGAATTGGGGGCAATCCACCTGCGCCGCGCTGAGACGTCCAAATGTTTCCCATCGATATTACGCCATTCGTGGGGTCGTACGGTAACTGTGCACTGTTTACGAAGAGATGATCAAATGCCTGATCAGGACCAACGCCTCCAATTCGCCAAGCACCATAGAATTCTCTGGCCGAGGGCCAAAACTTCGAATCAGGGTTCCATGCCGCATAGATATCTAAAACCTGATAGGTGTACATTCTCTCATCTAGTGGTGCCTTTTTGTACGTCACCATAAACGGATCGATTAGAAACGCCTCAGTAATATACGCCGTAGGGGTTGATAGCACCTTACTCATGACTCCGGCCACAGGCTGCCCCGCGATGATGTCAAATTCTGCGCTTCCATAGCGCTTGTGCGCCATTCTAGGCGGGGAATTATGGTCAACAGTATAAGCCTCAATGGCGGTTGCCAGAGTTCGGTGATCTGTCAATGTGCGCGCAACCTTTGCTCGCGTGACAGCTAAGAGATAATTCTCAGTTGCCAAGGCACTCAGCACAGCGATTAACGTGATAACAATTAGAAGTTCAATCAAGGTTAGTCCTCGAACGATGTGCCTTGTCATTAGTCGCCTCCCAGATCTTCAATTTGAAAACCCTGATGATTAATCGCAAATTCTATGACCTCTTGCCCTAGTATTTCACGCAGACCATCCGTCTTCGTTTCGGCAACCAACGACCACGGCACTACGATCAATGCAGGCAGCACGCCCCGCGTGTTATCACTGCGACACTTCCTGATCCACTCGACAAAATCTCCATATTCTGTGCCATCCAAGTTCCCTTCTTTCGGAGCATATAAATTCATACAACCATCACTATCCCTGCGCGACCACGATTTGGTGTGAGTGCTGTGAATAAATGTGTTCTTTTTGCTGACGGAACTCCGTATAACTTCCGTACTAAAAGCAGTTGATGAGCTTGAAAAACGAATGCGCCGAATTACCTGAGGTTTTTTTAGGGTTATATCTCCATCAACTCTCCCCCAGTCCGAAATTAAATAGGCAGGGCGCTCGGTATCCCTCCACTTTGTCTCCGAAAGATTGTAAAGACCAACAGGAACGGATTCGTACCCCACGTCGAACAATTCATCCGTGCTCGCGTCACAGTCCGCCTGAGAGAAGTCCCGAAGAGTGGCACGGGAGCGAATGGGCAATTCTGCAGCTTCCTTTACCCACTTTCCGCCACGGAACTTATACAATCCTATGCGCGAATTTCGATGGGGAATATTGTCCGATTCACTGCTCCTCTCTTCTCTGCGTCCCACGATGAGCAGATAGTCGGGAAAGATCTTGATGCTTTTGGAGCCGCTGTCATCACGCAGAGTATGGGGCTCTCGCTCAAAAAGTATCGTCAGTACATACCGGGGGACAAAAATGCATAAGACAACACAAAGAACAATACAAACAATAGCGCCGATTTTGCCCCACTTCGTAGTCTGCACCTTCAATCATCGCCTTTCTCCGTCGTACCGCCATCCCCAGAGACCTGAAGATTGGCCGCAGCGGCATTTTTATTTCGTTTGATTATACG
>JADZDZ010000210.1 GCA_020850785.1 Candidatus Sumerlaeota bacterium
ACCAATGGCCGCGATGTGCTGGCGCGAATGATCTACGGCACGCGCGTGTCGATGCTCGTCAGCATCGTCGCCGTCGCCATCTACACCATGATTGGAATGTTGCTTGGCGCGGTTGCGGGATATTTTCGTGGGTGGACCGACATCATCATTTCGCGGCTGACTGAAGTCGTGATCTGCTTCCCGGCGCTGATGGTGATTCTCAGCGTGCAGGCGTTCCTCAAGCCGTCGATCCTGAACATTATCCTGACGATGGCGGCGCTGTGGTGGACCGGCGTGCAGCGCCTCCAGCGCGGCGAATTTCTGCGACTTGTGAATCTGGATTATGTGCAGGCGGTGCGCGCGCTGGGAGGGTCAAACCTTCGCATCATGGCGATGCACATTCTGCCAAATGCGCTCGGCCCGATCCTTGTAATGACGAGCTTCGGCATCGCGGGCGCGATCCTCGTGGAGAGCGCGCTCAGCTTCCTTGGCTTCGGCGTGCCGCAACCGATGGCGAGCTGGGGCGACCTGCTCAACAACGGCCGCAACGACATCAATGGCACGTGGTGGCTGACGGTTTTCCCCGGCCTCGCGATTTTTCTGACGGTGACCTGCTTCAACCTTGTGGGGGAGGGCTTCCGGGACGCTCTTGATCCGCAGCGGGAACGCTGACGCGTGCGCTTCGTGCGCCACGATTCTCCATTCCCGCCCAAAGCCCCGCAACACTGCCGACAACGACCGCGACCCCCATGACAATCAGGGCCGAATACATGCTGTCGAATCCGACGCGCGCGAGGATGAATTGGTGAAAATGCCAATAGGCGAAGGCGAAGGGGCCGATGGCGCCGAGGATGATTGCGATGCGCCGCGAAAAATTTCTGACGTTCGCCCGGTAGAGCACGAACGCAAGGACGGGCGTCGCGATCGCCAGAGTGACAAGTGCAAGCTGCAGAAATTGGGGATCGAGCAGTTTCTGGATCACAGTTTCTGGATTGCCTCGCGCGAGGTGCGAATCTGTCGGTGAAGATCGATGCGGCGTCGCTCCAGCAACAACAACCGCGCAAGCCAGTGCGTGAGTTGGCCGAGAATCACACGCAACAGAATGCTTAGTCCGATGAGGAAGAGTCCCGGTATGAGCAGCGCCGCCAGCGGTGACTGCTCGCTTCCCCAGATGGAGTAGCTCCACGCGACGAGCATCACGACACCGAAGAACATCACCAACCGGGCCACCGCCATCGCGAAGCCGATCCACAGCGAGCGACGATGGGCCGCCCTGCGAATGAAGCGAAGGTTGTGCTTCCGTTGGCGATTTCTTGCTTGTCGTGCCATTCGGACCTACCCGTTTGTATAGACACGCGGAAGGCGCTGCGTCAGGATGCAGGTGAGTTCGTAGGAAATCGTTCCGCTCACTTTCGCCGCTTCCTCCAGGCGTATTTCCGCCTCCCCCTGCCTTCCATACAGCACCACGTCATCACCAATCTGCGCGTCAGGAATGCCAGTAACGTCAACCATGATCTGGTCCATGCACACGCGTCCGCGGATCGGAACGCGGCGGCCGTGGATCAGCACGTGGAATTGGTTGGAAAATTTGCGCGGGTATCCATCGCCGTAGCCGATGGGAAGCACGGCGATACGCTCCTCCCGTTGGGCGGTGTACTGACGCCCGTAGGAAATGGAATCGCCCGGCTGGACAACCTTGATGGAGCCAATTTCGCTGTGGAGCGTGGCGACGGGCATCAAGTCGGGGCACAACTGCGGTTGGTCGGCGGGCTCCGCGCCGTAGAGCATGATTCCCGGCCGGACCATGTCGTAATGCGCGCGCGGATGGCGCAGCACCGCGCCGGAGTTGGCTGCGTGGATGACCGGCATCAGGCCTTCCGCGCGTGCGCGCGCGACCACGGCGTCGAAACGGTCGCATTGCAGGTTTGTGAAGGCGATTTCATCCGCGCTAATTCCATCCGCCACGGCAAAATGTTGAAATAATCCTTCAACATGCCCGCGATGCTTCACCGCGACGTCGAGCCACGACAAATCATCAAAGCGAAAACCATCACGACCGATTCCCGTATCAATTTGGATGTGGAGTCGCGCCGCCTTTCCGCGTTCCGCAGCAATCTTCAGGTGGGCTGCCAGCAACTCCATCCCACCGATGGCAACAGCGACGTCGGCGTTCTGAAGCTCCCTCGCTTCGTCGGGCGTTGTGGGCGCCATGACTAGAATGGGAGTCTTCGCGAATTCGACAAGATTACGGAGTTCCAGCGCCTCCGCCGCCGTTGCGACGCCAAGCGCATCAGCGCCCGCCTGCATCGCCGCGCGTGCGCATGGCAGCACGCCATGTCCGTAGGCATTTGATTTCACGACCGCCATCAGCTTCACCGCAGCGCCAACGCGCGACCTCGCGACGCCCACGTTGTGTCGGAACGCGGCTAGGTTGACTTCGACGTAGGAACGATTTTGTTTCGTCATGGGAATGTCATGCGCATCCTGGGCCGCGTCGTCCCGCGAAATTTGCCCGCCGACCTACAGCCTGCGCCAACCAGTGATCAGATCGCTCGTTAGTTTGTCCGCTTCCTTCGGCCCCCAGGAGCCAGCCTCGTAATTCGGCATGTCCGTCGGTTTTGGAAGCTGGTCCCAGGCCTGTTGAATCGCGGTGCAGATGCGCCATGCCTCCTCCACTTCGTCGGCGCGCGTGAAGAGCGAACCGTCGCCGATGATGCAATCGAGCAGCAGGCGCTCGTAGGCTTCGGGCGACGCCTGCCCGAAGCTGGAACCGTAGCGAAAATCCATCTGCACCGGCTGAAGCGTCGTCGCGAGGCCCGGCTGCTTTGCCGCGAAGGTCATGGAAATGCCCTCGTCCGGCTGGATGCGCAGCGCCAGCGTGTTTGGCCGTTTGAACTCATGGTCAACGTCGAAGATTTCGTGCGCGGGGCGCTTGAAGACGATCGCGATTTCCGTCGCGCGTTTCGGAAGGCGCTTGCCCGCGCGCAGTAGAAAGGGAACGCCCGCCCAGCGCCAATTACGCACATTGAAGCGAATGGCGACGTAGGTTTCCGTCACGGAATCCGGTTCGATCTGATTCTCGGATCGATAGGCGGGGACCGCCTCGCCGCGCAGCGATCCGGCGCCATACTGCCCGCGCACCACGTTGGCCTTCACCTCATCGACGGTCATGGTCCTGATGGCCCGCAGCACGCGCACCTTTTCGTCACGCAGCGAATCCGCGTCCAGCGAAGCGGGCGGCTCCATCGCCGTCAGGCACAGAAGCTGAAGAACGTGGTTCTGCACCACGTCGCGCGTGATGCCGGTCTTGTCAAAGTACTGGCCGCGGCGGCCCGGCATTCCCACTTCCTCCGCCATGGTGATCTGCACATGATCGATGTAACGGGATGACCACAGCGGTTCAAAAATGGAATTGGCGAAGCGAAATGCGAGAAGGTTCTGAACGGTTTCCTTCCCCAGATAATGGTCGATGCGATAGATTTGCGACTCGTTGAAAACCGCAGTGATTTTGCGATTCAGTTCCTTCGCCGTTTTCAGGTCCTCGCCGAAGGGTTTCTCAATAATGATGCGAACCCATTCCCCCTCATTCCGTGGCTTGGCCAGATTCGCATCGCGCATGGCGGACACGATTGGTTCGAAATATTCCGGCGAGACCGCGAGGTAGAACAGCCGGTTGCCGGGTAGGCCCTTTTCTTTTTCCAGCCTGTCGAGGTGCGCGCCGAGCGCGCGAAAATCGTCGGGTGAATCAAGCTGCCCCTGATGGTAGAAAACATTGCTGAGGAACGCGTCTGCTTGTTCGCGGCCCTCCGGCTTTGCGCGGGAAAATTCCTTCAGCGCATCGAACATGTCGTTGCGGAATTCATCATCGGATTTCGGGCGGCGCGCAAAACCCACGATGGCAAAGCGTGATGGCATGTGGCCGTCGCGGGAAAGATTGTAGAGCGCGGGGAGCAGCTTTCGACCAGTCAGGTCGCCGGTGGCACCGAGCACAACCAGCGTGCAGGGTTCCGCAGGACGGCGGATCGTCTGGCCTTCGCGAAGGGGATTTTGTACGGTCATCGAGGTTCCTAGAGGTCGCGGCGAATCATCACATGAATTCATCAGACATTGACCAGCGGGGTCGCTCGGCGCAACGTTTTCCCTTCCAGTTCAAGAAGCTGAAAGTAGGCATCCTCCAGATTCGCTTCATCAGCGAGGGCCTCATCCGTGGGTTTCGCTTCCGCCACCACACGGGCAATCGCCCTGCCTTCCTTGCGATATACAGAAACGGCGCGGCGCGATTGAATTAGGTCGTCGATCTCGTTGTCTCCAATTGCGAACTCCCACACCTTCCCCTGCGCGCGCTCTGTCAGCGCTTCCGGCGTTCCAAAAAAAATGATCCGGCCACCGTCCATGATGCCGATTGTTGAACAACAACGCTCCACATCGGCGACGATGTGCGTGCTGAGAATGACGATGTGCTTGCGACCCATTTCCGCCAGAAGATTGCGGAAGAGAACGCGCTCCACGGGATCAAGCCCCGCAGTCGGTTCGTCCAGCAGCAGTAGCGACGGGTCGTGCAACAGCGCGATGGCAAGGCCCAGACGCTGCTTCATGCCACGCGAGTATCGCGATGCATCGCGCCCCGCAGCCCATTGCAGATTCAAACGCTCCAGCAGCATGTCCATGCGCTGGCGAAGCTTACGCGGGGATTTTCCCAGAAGAAGCGCTGACTCCTCCAGCGCCTCGCGCCCGTGCGTGTGCGCGGGGAAGTCGAAAATCTGCGGCAGGTAGCCAAGCTCCTGACGCCAAAGTTGCGGCTTCATGGCCAGACTGATCGCATCGTTCAGCGTGACCGTGCCTGATTCGAACGTCAGGTTCGCGGCCAGAATTTCCATGAAAGAGCTTTTTCCCGCGCCATTGGGGCCAAGCAGGCCGAAGACGCCGGGCCCAAGGGAAAGCGAGACTTCATTGAGCGCCCGCTTTCCCGTGGGATAGATTTTTGTCAGTCCGCTGACGTCGAGCTTCATCGCGTCGCGGCCGATGCAATCATTGGCGGCTGCTGCCGCGGCGCCGCGTGTATGTCGGCAGGCGCGTCGGCTTGTCCGTCAGGTTGTTGTACAACTCCTGCGCGTCGCGAAGCCTCGCGTTCAAGTCCATGCCGGTGATGGGCCCAAGCGTCGGATCGATGCGCAGTGCGGTCTCGAAGTGATCAATGGCGCGCTGTGCATACTTCACGGCTTCGTTCTTGTAGGACACGGGATGCGTGTTCTGGCGGCGTTCGGTGTTGCTCATTTGATCCGTGTTCCGCAGCGCCTCATTGTAGTATTCGATGCCGCGTTCTGCAAGTGTGCGCGCCTGTTCGCGGCTCGCCTTCTCCATGCGCTTGGCTTCGATGTCCGCCTTGTTGAAGATTTCCTGCGCGCTTTCAACCAGCTTCGGGTAGCGCGTCTGCGTGTTCATGAACTTCATAGAAAGGTCGCGCGCCACGAGGAAATTGCGCGCCGCCATCGCCTCCTGAATGCGCGCGAACTCCGTCTCGGTTTCCTTGCGTAGAATGTCATCGGCGACCTTGTTGTTCGGGTCGGAGCGCAGGATCAATTCCGCCTCGCGCGTGGCCAGTTGCGTCAGGCCGTCATCCTGAAGGCGTTTCGCCAGCATCGCGCGCCCGTTGTAGTCCGTGTCCGCCAGCTTCGCCTTGTCCCGCTCGTACGTATAGACGCGCAGGTTCGTGTCATCCTCATCGGTGAAGATGGAAAGCATCGTCTTGTACGTCGCGATCGCTCCGTCCAGATTCTTGTCGTCGTACTGCTGCAGGATATACTGCTTGTAGGCGTTGCGAAGCTTCGTGCTGTAGCCCCGGTTTGCATACCGGGGGTTGTCGTAAATCTTTGTCAGTGGGCCGATCGCCTCGCCATAGCGTTCCGTTTCATAGAGCAGGTCGCCGGCAATCTGGTTGTATTCCAGATTGTTCGGCTCCTCAGCCAGTTTCGCCAAGTATGCCTTCAACACTTCCTGCTTCTTCAGCGGATCATTGATCCAAATCTTGAGCAGTGCATCGCGCGCATCCTTGTTTTCCGGATCCATCTCCATGACGCGCAGGTACTTCTCCTCCGCGCCTCGATAGTCCAGGCGATCATAGCGGGAGAACGCCCACGCGAGATAGAGGTCGCGGAAATAGCGCTGCGCCGTCAGCCGCTGCTGCTCGGTCGCCTCCGATTCCGTGATCTGCTTCAGCGCCGCATCGGCGTCCTCGTATTTTTCCGACTTGATGAGGGCGGGAATGGTTTCAAGCTGCTGGCCGATTTTTTCCTGAAGCGCCTTCACGCGCTCATTCTGCTCCGCGGTGATGGCGCCCTGCGCCTCCTTCAGGCCCTTTTGCGCCGGTTCATAGGCGGAATCGAACTCGATCGCCTTCTGATACTTCTGCACGGCGGCGGGGTAGTTCTTCGCCTTCAGGTATTGATCGCCGATTCGTGTGTAGTCGGCGCTGTCGGATTCCTGCTTGATTTCCGCGATGCGGGATTTTGGGAGCTCAATCCTGCCCGTTCCGCTGGTAAAGGCCACGCGATCGTCGGAACCCACGACGGCCTCCGCGCGCCCTTCCAGTTGGGTTCCGTCAGTCAGAATCAACACGTCGGCGGAAACCGCCAGAGGAAGGGACATACCAAGAAGGCAAACTATCGTCGAAAGCCGTTTCATATGCTATCTCCATAGGGTCGCGGGTGGATGTGCGGCCTGCCACACCCCCCTGCTTCGTCAACTATCATAACAAATATGGGACCAATCACGCGGCGCAATTAAGGAACACCTGCCCGCGCTACTCCAAATCGTATTTTTTCATCTTCCGGTAAAGCCGCTTTCGGTCAATTCCCAGAAGCCGTGCAGCCTCAACCTTCCGCCCCTTCGCCTTCCGCAGGGCGTCAACAATTTGGCGTTTTTCGGTCTCATCCAGCGTCAGCGGCTCCTCCGGCGCCTTGGGAACGAACGGCTCCGTGAAGTGGGGGATGGGCGGAGGCGCCACCGGGGGGCGTTCCTTCGCCGAAGCCGGGAGGGGGCGGGGTGTCGGCAGCGGCGTGGGGGGAGCAACGGGGGGCTCCGCCTCCTGCGCTTCCCGCTGGCGCCGTCGCGGGCGCACGGCGGCCATGGCCTCGCCGGGTGCGCGGAACAACTGCGGCGGTAGGTCTTCGATGCCGATGGTTGGCTTCTGCGAGAGCGCAAAACTGCGCTCGATGATGTTTTCAAGTTCGCGGATGTTGCCGGGCCAGGGGTATTGCAGCAGCACCTCCATCGCCTGCGGCTGCACGGTTTTTGGCGCAACATCGTAAAGCTTCGCGAAGCGCAGGATGAAGTGCCCGATCAGGTCGGGAACATCCACGGCCCGTTCCCTCAGCGGCGCCAGGGCGATGTTCACGACGCTGAGGCGATAGAACAAATCCTGGCGGAAATTTCGTTCGCGCACTTCATATTCCAGGTCGCGGTTCGTGGCGCAGATCAACCGCAGGTTGATGCGATGGGCCTGCGTGTCCCCAACGGGAATGACTTCGCGTTGTTGAATCGCGCGCAGCAGCTTCACCTGCAGGTGCGGCGACATTTCGGAAATCTCATCAAGGAAAAGCGTGCCGCCTTCCGCAGCCTGAAAGAAACCGATGTGGTCGCTCACCGCGCCTGTGAAGGCGCCGCGCTTGTGGCCGAACAACTGGCTTTCCAGCAGCGTTTCACTGAGCGCGCCGCAATTCACCGCGATGAAAGGATAACGCGCGAAGGGGCCGCTGTCGTGGACGGCACGCGCCACCAATTCCTTGCCGGTGCCGCTTTCGCCAGTGATCAGCACAGTGCTGCGATTCCTTGCCACCATGCGAATCATCTCCAGCACGTGCTGGATTGCCGGCGAACGGCCAATGATCTCATGCGCATCATCGGTGTAGCCCAACTGTGCCTTCAACTGCCGGTTCTCGCTGCGCAGGTCCTGCATTTCCAGCGTGCGCGCCATGACGATCAGGATTTCCTCCGGATCGGCGGGCTTGATCAGGTAGTCCACCGCGCCAGCCTTCATGGCCTCCACGGCGGACTGGATTGAACCATGCCCCGTCAGCACGATCACGGGAAGGTTGGGATATTTTTCCCGCGTCCGTTTCAGGAACGTCATCCCATCAAGCTTCGGCATCTGCAGGTCCGTCATGACGAGCGTAATCGGTGTCGGCTGATTTGCATCATCGGGAAGCGATGGGTCGGGCATGTTTGCGTCCAGCAGTTGCTCGCCTTCCAGCCCGTCGTGCGCCAGCAGCACCTCGTAGCCATGGCGCCGCAAAATCTTCGACAGCATCAGCACCCGATTTTTTTCATCATCAACAAGGAGAACGCGCGCCTTGATTTCCTGACCATCGTTGATTGTCACGGTGTCGAATCCCTCTTCGCGCGAAGGTGTGCGCAGAGGGCGGTGTGGGCGCTCTGCAGTCCTGCCAGCAGGCCATCCTCCCAGACAAACTGGGGATTGGTGGCGACTTCCGGCCAATCAAAGGGATTCATCAGGTCCTCCGGTGTCAGGTGCGGCACGATGCGACGCGCCAGCTTCAGGCACTTTTC
>JADZDZ010000211.1 GCA_020850785.1 Candidatus Sumerlaeota bacterium
CGAATGCGGCGGCGGCGAATCACACAGCCACCGTGGGACCACCGCGTCGCAAGCGGGGGCGCCCGCCGAAAATCGCGCAGGACTTCGCTGCGCATCGCGAAGACAAGCGGCGCTCCACCGCGTCGTTGCTGCTGAATAACGCTTCATTCAGCGGAAAATCGCCTGACGGCGTCCCACCGGAACATCAGCAGTTGCACGAGCTGAAATCGGGATTGGATTATGAGCTGGACGTGTTCCTGCAGTTCCTCCCCTCGGTGCTCGACAAGCTGCGAATCCGCTTTGAGCGACGCATCGAGGCGCTGCGCGAGGCATTGCACAAACATGCGAAGGAAACCAGCGGCGATGATTGCGAGCACGCGGCGGACGAGTTGACGGCGGTGATCCAGAAGGCAGCGGGACGATTGGCCTCCTTCCGAGCGGAAGGGAACCACGGCGCGGGCGACATCGCGCGGCTCGCGAAGAAACTGGATCGCGTGCTGAAGCGTCTGGACAACGCCAAGTAACTTGCTTCAGGAAATCCTTCGCGCACGCCCCCTGTTGTGGCTTCTGGTGAAACAGGAGTTCCGGTCCCGCTACGCGGGGTCAAATTTCGGGGCGCTGTGGAACATCATTCATCCGATCGTCTTGATCGGAATTTACGTGCTAATCTTTTCACACCTGATGGGATCGCGCATGGGCGATCAGGGCGGCCGACTGGCGTATGTGATTCACATGTGCTCCGGCATCGTGCCGTGGTTCCTGTTCTCGGAAATCATTTCGCGCTGCTCGACGGTGCTGCTGGAAAACAGCGCGCTCCTCAAGAAGATGGCGTTGCCGGAAGAAGTGCTCTACCTCAGCGTGTTCATCACGTCCTTCACGGTTCACGGCATCAGCATGGGCGCCCTGATAGTGCTGCTGATGCTCGCGGGCGCGCCGCTGCATTGGTTCGTGCTCTTTGCCTATCCGGTGATGTTTGCGCTGGGGATTACGGCGCTTGGGCTGGGGATGATCCTCAGCGTCATGACCCTGCTGGTCCGCGACGTGGGGCAGGTGGTCCAGATCGCCCTGCAACTGCTGTTCTGGTCCCGGCCGATTGTCTATGTTCCCTCCATCATCGGCTCCCAAAAGATCGGTGACCTGCTGTCGCTGAATCCGATCCGCGGCTTCTTTACCCTGATTCAGTGGCTTTTCGGGTCGCCGGAGGCTTCCTTCCAGCCCGACGCCTACTGGATGATCGTCCTGCTCCCCTTTGCCATGATGCTGATGGGACTTGGGTTCCTGCGGAAAAACCGCACCGAAATTCTGGATGCGCTGTAGGGAAACCCCGTGCAGGGGCCCCTCGCGGCAATAAATCCACCCCACCGCCAAATCGAACCTGTTCAAGCAAAGGGGTTTAGCATAATTTAACGCAATTTGCCCCTGAGCCATCAGGTGATCGCAGATCATTGAAATGACAGCCCTTAGGGGAAACTCCTCGAAAGCCCCGATTGTTTCAAATCGGAATCCATTTCTTCCCAACAATGTTCAAAACCGCTATGGTCTTGCATCCGTAGCCCAAAAATCCCCATACTTCCTCTTGTTGTTCGCCCCCTTTCCGATTTCCCAGCGGGCAAAGGATACGATGTAATGGACTTGATGAAACCCGTTCTTGGCTTTGCGAAACCGGCCTGGAAATTCTTTCTTCCTCTCGTCGCTGTTACAGTCATTCTCGCCGTCATCGGCTGGCACATTCCCGCAGCCGTCGTGGGCGTACTCGCGCTTTACGTCATGTACTTTTTTCGCGACCCGAAGCGGAAGACCCCCAGCATCCCCAATTCCATCTGCTGCCCCGCGGACGGCAAAGTTGTATCCGTGGTGGAGGTTCCCTGTGAGCACATGCAGGGAGGCCGTGCGCTGCGCGTGGCGATATTCCTGAACATTTTTAACGTACACGTTCAGCGCGCTCCCATCAGCGGCGAGGTGATCGGCGTGGATTCCAAGCCCGGTAAGTTTGGAAACGCGATGAATGAAAAGTGCTCCGAGGAAAATGAATCCACCACCGTGTGGATTGATTCCGATTTTGGCGTCGTTGGCGTGCGGCAGATCGCCGGCGCGATTGCGCGACGCATTGTTTGCAAGGCAAAGGTTGGCGATGTGTTGGAACGCGGCGCGCGCTACGGCCTGATTCAGTTCGGCTCCCGCGTGGAATTGTTCCTGCCGTTGTCCGCCACGGTGAAGGTGCAACCGGGCCAGAAGGTGGTCGGCGGCCTGACGTGTCTTGCGGTGCTTTACGAAGACGAAGTCCGCAAGGGGCTCTCGCAGGAGCGCGTGGCAAAAATCCAGATGGCGCTCGCCAGCTGACCGGCGCTCCGATGCTCCCGACAAAAGGGACGCGCATTGGCTAACAAGACATTCAACCTGAGGCCGAACCTTCGTCTGCTGCGCAACCGGCGGAAGGGGAAGGTCGTGCGCGCGGGCGGCTCGCCGCTACTGGAGGACACGGAGCTTCGCAACCCTCCCGCGCATTTCTATATTTTTCCGAATCTCTTCACCAGCGCGAGCCTGTTCCTCGCACTCTGGGCGATTGTCAATGTTTCCGAAGGAAGCGTTGCCATTGCACTGAAGGATTCGGCGCTGGCGGAGGCCAAGTTTGTCAGGGCGTGCTGGCTGATTCTTTTCTCCGCAATGTGCGATGCCATCGACGGTCCCGTGGCGCGCTGGACGCGGACCGCGAGTTCCTTCGGCTTGAACTTCGATTCGCTGGCGGACGTGGTGGCATTCGGTGTCGCACCGGCGTTCCTCATGTATTCCAAGCTGCGATCCATGGATGAGGGCCTGCCGCTCTATGCGCCGCGGCTTGCGCTGGGGGCGTGCGCACTGTTTGCGATTTGTTCGGCGATTCGCCTGGCGCGCTTCAACGTGCAGGCGACAACGACCGAGCGCAATTACTTCACCGGCCTGCCAACGCCCGGCGCTGCAGGCGCAGTGGTCAGCGCATTCCTTTTCGTCTTGTGGTTCACGGACCTTCCCGCAATCCGCGAAGTGGACAACGACCAGAACATTCGCAAGAACCTGCACCGATTGATCCTGCTGATGATGGCGGGGCTTTCCTTCCTCATGGTGAGCGAAGTGCCATTCCCGAAGCTGAAAAACCTGCTTAGCATGACGCGCAAGCCGTTCGACACGCTGGTCATCCTCGTCGTTGCGTTGTGCGTGCTGCTGATGATGTGGAACAACCTGCCGATCATTCTCTTCGGCGGATTCGGAATCTACATCATCGTGTCCGTCATCAGCGGCATCCGCAAGAAAGTGTCCCAGTCGCGCCATTCCGC
>JADZDZ010000212.1 GCA_020850785.1 Candidatus Sumerlaeota bacterium
TGCCGACAGGAACCGTCAAATGGTTCAACGACGCGAAGGGCTTCGGCTTCATCGCGCCAGATGACAAGGGTGCCGACCTTTTCGTGCACCACAGCGCCATCAACGTGCAGGGTTTCCGCACGCTGAAGGAAGGCCAGCGCGTTCAGTTCGAAGCCGTCAAGGGCCCGAAGGGAATGCAGGCCTCCAACGTTCAGCCCCTGAAGAGCTGATCGCTGGCATCGCCAAAGCGCGATCCCGAACCCGCCGAAGCAATTCGGCGGGTTCGTTCTTTTTACAACAGTTGGAATAGGGCCTGCGGATGAGGCGGGCGCCGGGCTCCCCTGACCCTACTGCTGCTTCCTACGATACAGGACCATGCATCCTTCCTGCATTCCCCACTTCGCGTTGTTCATGGGCCGGGGCCAACGCTCCACCTCCGCGTAGTTTTTCTGGAAGTCATCGCTGGCAAAAAGCTCCTGATCCGGCGTCCATTTTGGAACGAGGCCTGCCGCAGTGACATCGAATCCCAACAGAATCAGGTCGGGCTTCCGGGCGAGCACATAGGAGGTGTCGAACTTCTGGTGGAGCCCGCCCGGCATGGAGGCAATGTGCGCGTCCACCAACCCCAGCATGTCGATGAAGGGAAGCCGCGCATGGTAGGGCACGACGCCGGCTTCCGTGGCCGCGAGCACATCCGTTGGCTTCGCGTTCACGCGCAGGAAATCGCCCGCGATGCGCTGCGGTTCCGTCAGCAACTTTCCCCCCACTTCCTTTCCAGCCCAGCGGCACCAGCGCAGCATCGCCTCATCGCGGGCATGAAGAAATCCCGACAGGAAAAAGAACGCGAGGATCACGATCCTCACGAAGAGTGGCCACGGCCTGATGGCGAGCGAGGCAAGGATGCACAGCGGTGCGAGCGCAGGCACGAGAAAGCGCGCCGATGGCATCCAGTCGCCGCCAACACCGATGGTGAAGGCGACCTGAAGCGCAAGGGCGCAGGCGCAGATGAGGACCATGTTGCCATGCGGCAGTCCGCCGCCGCCGCGATGCCGAAGATGGCGAACAACCACGACAAGCGCGAGCAGGAAGGATATGAGGAAGCCCTGCCCCAGCGCCCCGAATAAGTAGACGGCGCCGTTGGCGACAGAGGCGCCCGCGCCGCCCCCCACCTTCGCGGCGACCGTGTTGGGAATGATCGTGCCGAAGGTGTGAAAGCGCCAGGCCGTATAGACAGCGAAGGCGCTGGTGAACAGTGCCAGCGGCAGGGCGAATGTAAGCGACACCCGTCGGCGATCCGTCGAAAGAAAAACGCCAAACAACAATGCCATCCACATCGCGCCTTCCGGCCTCGTCATGGCAAGCGCCACGAGAAGCGCGCCAACCAGAAGGGACTTCAAGATCGATGGTGCGCGCCACAATTCATTCAACTGCACCAGCAGCGCGAGGATCAACATCGCGTAGAAGGCGGTTTCCAATCCCATCATGGTCCAGACGGCGAGCGGATACGCCGCCGCGAGGATCAGCGCCGCAGTGGCGGATGAGTACGGCGGAAGTTCCGCGTGGGCGCCCACAGAAGGGCTGTCGCTCGTTTCAAGAACAACACGGGGCGCCGCCAGCGTGATCGTTGCGGCGCGCGGGATGCCGTGAATGAGAAGCCCAAAGCCCGCGACAACGCTGAGCCAGCCAAGCACGCGCACGGCGCCGAGCGGCTCCACGTTTGCGGAAATCGCAACGCTGGAAAACAGCACCCACAGGAAATTCGAGTAACCCTCCAGCGGCTCCCCCGTGTTGAAGACGAAGCCGTTGCCTTCCACAAAATTCCGCGCATAGCGGAACGTGATCCACGCATCGTCGATGGCACCGTTGCGGTGCCACCAACACAAGCCCGTGAACCACGCCACTGCGACCAACCACAGCAGCACGCGCGTTCTCGAAAATTTTAACGGCCCAAGGTTCAGTTCCACGTTGCTCGATCCGCGTTCCTGGCGTGAAGGTTCCGCATCATGCCAGCCAGCGCAACAGGGCAGTAACGATCTTGCCGCCAAGCATCCCTCAAAAAACGGTGCTCTGCATCGATGCGGGGAATTCTTGCCTGAAATCCGTCGTCCATTGCGGCGATGCCAGGCAAAGCGCGGCCAGCCTCTCCTACGCGGACGGGCATGGCGTGGAGTCGCTGGAGCGGCTGCTGCACAAGGCGCTGCCGGTGGGTTGCTGCGTGGTTGCCTGCTCGCCGGCGCGGCTGCAAATGCTGAACGAGGCCCTTGCACGGGCGTTGCCGCCGGAGACCAGCGTCCAATTCCTGAACGCCGATTCGCCGCTTCCGTTTTCGATGAACTACACGGAGGGCCGACCCGGCGCGGATCGCATTGCCAACGTTTTTCGGCTGCGTGCGTTGTCGCCGCGCGCGCCGGCGGTCGTCGCGGATTTTGGCACCACCACGCACTTGGAAAGTGTTGATGCTGCGGGCGGGTTCGCGGGGGGATTGATCATGCCGGGGCTGGCGGCTTCGGCGCACATGCTCAGCAGTTCCACGGCGGGGACGCTCCCCACGATCGAGTTCGATCCCCGGCAGGCGGCGCTCTCCGACGGGGAGCTTTTCGCATTCTCCACAAAAGGCGCGATTGAGAACGGCTTGCTCCTGCAGCAGGCCGCGGCGGTGGACCGGATGTTCGACGCCGCGCGGACCCGGTTTGGTCCGGTGAATTTTTTCATCACGGGCGGCGCTTCAACGTTTGTCATGAAGTATCTGCGAAATGCGGTCCGCTGGGAGCCGCATTTCACCACTGATGGGTTGCACGAATTCGCGAAGTTTCACTTCGCGCTGTAGGATTGCCTGCGCTGCCGCTCAGCGGCCAATGGCCTTCGCAAAGACGCGAATCACTTCGTCCACTTCGGCATCGGTCATGTAGGCGAACAGCGGCAGGTTGAGGACGCTGCGCGAAAGCGTGTCCGCGTTATCGCCACCAAACTTCGCATGAAGGAATCGGGCCGCGCCCGGTTGTTTTGACATCGCGCCGGGATAGACGTTTCCGAAGCCGATCCCATTTTCCTTCAGGACCGCCTCCACGCCCGCGCGCTTGTCGGGGTCGATCAGTGCCACGCTCAGGTAGCCATTTTCCTGATAGGCGGCCGGTGGCGCGACAAACTTTACGCCCAGCTTCCGGAATTCATCGCGATAGCGCGCGGCGACCTTCCGCCGTGATTCCAAGCGCGCATCCATGTATTCGATCGAGAGATTCAGGTATCCCGCATCAAACCCCGCCAGACGCGAATTCCAACCGATCAATCCATGGCCGTAGTGCGACGTGCGGCCGTGATTGCCGAGCTTGCGAACGACGTCCGCCAACTCCGTCGATGACGTATAGACAGCGCCCGCGTCGCCGCAGGAGCCAAGCACCTTCGCCGGATAGAAACTCACCGTCGAAAGCAGCGCGTCCTTGTAGATGGAATCGCCGTTGAATGTGACGCCATGCGCCTGCGCGCCGTCCTCAATCAGGAAGACGTTCTTCTTTTTGCAGAACTCGCGGAAGGCGGCGAGCTTCGCGCTTCCCCAGCCGTACAGATGCACCAGAATCGCGGCCTTCGGCTTGTGCGTTTCGACGGCGCTCACAAACAAGTCAAAATCCATCTGCAAATCGACGGGATCAATGTCGATGGTGATGGGACGCGCACCGACGTTCACCACCGCTTCGAACGTTGCCCAGAAGGTCGCGTCGGGGACCAGCACGAGGTCGCCTTCGCCAACGCCGACGGCACGCAGCGCAAGCTGCAACGCATCGGTGCCGTTCGCGCAGCCCACAACGGCCACGGCGCCGGACAACGCACGGAGTTTTTCCTCCAGCTTTCCGACGACGGGACCGCCGACGAATTGCGTTGTCTTGGTCAGGTGCGCGCACTCCTCCGCCCAACGGGAGAGGAAATCAGGCTCGAAACGTTTCAGGTCTATGAAGGGAACAGGCATCGGTTGGGTGAATGAATGATGGGAATCGGGTGTGAAGAAATGCAACGGCCAGCGGGCGCAGAGGGAATAGGGAAAAGTTGGGTGCCGGTTCCCTCCCGCGATGATTCCCCGCAGCGTCGTTTATAGCGATTTCCCAATGAAACCGGCGAATTCGAGAATGGAAATGACGTTCTCCCCGGTCTTCGCGGGAGCAACGCCCTATTCCGGCGCGACGATGGGAAGGTCGGGCTGCGGCGCGGCGGCGGGCGGGGCGGGGCCGACGCTGACGACGGTCGGCTCCAGAAAATATTTGTTCGCGACGCGCATCACGTCGCGCGATGTGACCGCGTTGATCTCCTCCAGATATTTCGCGTCATAATCCGGCGACCGACCCGTCACGTACCAGTAACCCAGATAGCTTGCCTGTTGCAAATTCCGTTCGTGATTGCGTAGGAACTCACCGGCGATCTGGTTCTTCGCAGCCTGCAATTCATCCTCTGCCAGCGGTTCCGTGCGAAGGCGGTCGATTTGCGCCCACAGGCCGTCGGTCGCGCGCTTCAGATTCGCCGGCGTGGTGCCGATGTGCGCAATGAAGTAGCCTTGCTGCTTGAGGAACGTGGCGGACGCGCCAACGGAATAGGCGAGGCCCTGCTTGTCGCGCAGTTCGACGAAAAGGCGTGAACTCATTCCTCCGCCAAGCACGGTGGCCGCGACCTCGACGGCGGCCTCGTCGCGATCGCCGACGGGGCAGGTGAGGTGTCCCATCGCAATGAATGTTTGCTCGCTCTTCTTGGTGATTGCGGTGTTGGAGCCTCCCGGCGCGAT
Organism: Candidatus Sumerlaeota bacterium; assembly: GCA_020850785.1. GTDB lineage: Bacteria > Sumerlaeota > Sumerlaeia > SLMS01 > SLMS01 > JADZDZ01. The sequence continues at coordinate 4,745 of JADZDZ010000212.1, forward strand.
GACCTTGTCAACGCTGTAGGCGGGCTTCCGTTCGAGGGCGGGCCGGCCAAAGTGCGCCTCGGCCGCTTCCCGCGCGGCGTCGAAACTGATGTTTCCGACGATTGCGAGCACCATGTTGGAGGGCACGAACGTGTCGCCGTGCAGCGTTGTGAAATCGGCGGCCTGAATGGCTGTCACGGTGTCGCTGTCGCCCTCCAGCGGCCGGCCGTAGGGATGCGTTCCGAAAAGTTCCTTCATGAATCGCTTGCTGCCAACAACATGGTTCAGGTCATCACCCATGCGAATGCCCGCCAGAACCTTCTTTTTTTCCAGCGCGATTTCGCCGATGTGAAACGTGGGGGTGTTGATCACATCCGCGAACAGGTTCATCGTTTCCGCGAAGTCATCATTCACGCACTGCATGGAAACCTTGGAATAGTCCCGGCCCGCGCTCGGCGACAGCGACGCACCGAGTTCCGCCAGCTTTTCCGCGATCTGATCCGCACTGCGGGAGGTCGTCCCCTTCGTCAGCAGCCGCATCGTCAGGTTGGCCAGGCCCGCCTTCCCTTCGGGTTCGTTGCTGGCGCCCATGCGTATATACATCACCGCACCCACGATGGAGTTCGTGGTTTTTTTCTCGTGCAGAAGCGTCATGCCATTTTGCAGTGTGTGAACCGTCACGTTGCCAATCCTTGTTGTCGTGCTGTGCGCCAGTTGAAACTGCCGGCGGTTGGAAAATGCGTCCTCCGGCACGGTGGTGGATGCGCAGGAAAGGCCGCCGATGACCAGCGCGAGGGCGGCAATTCGCAGCGCGATGCGCGTCATTTTGCAGCCGCGGGTTCCGCGGCCCGTCGCGTCACGAAGAACGACGCGCGTTCCTCGCGCAGGTATTGCGAGATGAACTTCTCCACCGCCTCGCGGGTGGAGGAATGGAGGGCCTCCTCATATCCCGTCAGCAGGTCCAGATTCCCAAGCAGCACCTGCGAGTAGCCAATGGTGGAGGCGCGCCCCGCGTTCGTTTCCAGCGAGAACAAATGACTGTTCCGCGCAATGCGATGCGCGCGCTTCATTTCATCGGCGCCAATTCCGTCACGCTTCAGCTTCGCAATTTCCGCAAGGATCGCTTCCTTCACGGCGGGAATCTTTTCCGGCTCGCAGGTTCCGTAGATCATCAGCGGTGCGTCGTGCCGATTGGTGGGGAAATACGCGCCGATGCTGCTGACCAGTGCCTTCTTCTCCTGAAGGGAGTTCACGAGGCGCGAGCTGCGCCCGCCGGCCAGTACCGTTTCCGCCAGGTCGCACAGCGCGATGTGCTTCATGGTTTTCGAGGCGGTGCCGGGGAAGGCCATGATGAAGTATGCTTCGTTCCAATCCATCGGAAGCGTTCTGTCCGCCGGTGGTTGGAACTTCGCGCGGGGTGCGTCCTCGCGGGGGGATTCGCTGGCGCCCGTCTTGGTGAACGCCCCGGTGATCTTCCCCTTCGCCGTCGCGATGTCGATGTCGCCAACGACGCTCAGGAACATGCGATCGGGTGTGTAGGATGCGTGGTAGTATTCCGCAAGCTGGTCGCGCGTTAGTGCGGACACGGTTTCCCGCGATCCGATCACCGTGTGCTTGTAGGGGCCTTCGGAA
>JADZDZ010000213.1 GCA_020850785.1 Candidatus Sumerlaeota bacterium
ATGATCTCCATCGCGCGGATCTTCGGGGCACCACTCAGCGTGCCCGCCGGGAAGGTTGCGCCGATCACGTCGAACGCATCGCGCCCCGGCGACAATTCACCCTCCACGTTGCTCACGATGTGCATCACGTGGCTGTAGCGCTCGATCGTCATGAAATCCGTCACCTTCACGGTGCCGAACTTCGCCACGCGCCCCACGTCATTGCGGCCAAGGTCCACCAGCATCACGTGCTCCGCGCGTTCCTTCTCATCGGCCAGCAGGTCCTTCTCGAGCGCCACGTCTTCCGTGGCATCCACGCCGCGGCGGCGCGTGCCGGCGATGGGACGCACGGTCACCTTTTTGTGCGACAACTTTGAGAGAATTTCCGGCGACGATCCCGCCAGTTGGAATTCGTTTCCGCACTTCAGGTAGAACATGTACGGCGAAGGATTCACCGCGCGCAGCGCGCGATAGACGTCGAAGGGATCGCAGGAAATTTCCGTCTCGAAGCGTTGCGAATACACCACCTGAAAGATGTCGCCCGCAGCGATGTACTCCTTCGCCCTGTTCACCGCGGCAAGGTAGTCCTCCTTGCGCATGTTGGATCGCACTGTCAGCGACCCAAGCGTGCGAAAGCCATCCACCGATTCGCGATTGTCCGTGTTCTTGCGCAGGTTGCGCTCCATCATGCGGCGCGCCGTCGCGTCGAAGCGATGCTTCGGATCGCCGTCCTCCTCCGCGCGCGCGGGCGCTGCCGCCGGCGCATTCACGATGCGGCTGCGCATCACGTTCAGTCGCGTGATCGCATCCTGATATGCTTCGCGCGGGTCCGCGTGATTGTCGATGCGCGCATTCACAATCAGGATCATGCGACGCTTCACGTGATCGAACACGATCAGCGAATCGGCGATCATGATCATGCAATCGGGAAGCTGCAAATCATCCGGTAGGTTCTCCGGAATGCGCTCGTAGTAGCGCACCGTGTCGTAGGACATGTAGCCGACCGCCCCGCCGAAGAACGGCGGCAGCTTCGGGTCCTCCACGGGACGATAGCGCGCAAGCAGGCTCCGCAGCGTCGCGATCGGCGTTTCCGCCGGCTCCAACTTTCCGCCATCGCTGCAGATGATCTCCTGCACCTTGCCGCGCACGCGTAGCACCGCCGCCGGGTCCGCCCCGATGAAGGAGTAGCGTCCCAGCTTTTCCCCCTGCTCAACCGATTCCAGCAGGAACGCGTATTCGCTGCTGGCATTCAGCTTCTTGAAAACCGAGACCGGCGTTTCCAGGTCTGCCAGCAATTCGCGATAAACGGGCACCACATTGCCCTTGGTGGCCAGATGCTTGAACTCTTCAAGGCCGGGGTTTAGCACGGCGGAATCATCCTTTCAGAAGGCGAAGACAAAACGATAATGGGGAGGGCGACAAAGGAGGAAAAGCGGGGTGGGGGGAAAATGTAATCAGGCGCGCCAACGCCACCAAGCGCCCGCAGGCACGTTCCCAAGGCACACAAAGGAGGGCATCTTTCGCAGTTCCATGGGCTAAACCCCAACCCCCAACCCCGGTTTTGCGCAAGCCCCATTTGACCAGTTTCCGCCCGGTGCGGTACGACTTTTGAACTAGAAGGGCGGCGGGCGCATTCGCCGCTCAAAAAAAGGACACAATCTTGACTCATTCCAGCCGCATTCCCGTTACCCAAGCCATCGAGGATATCCGTGCCGGGCGCATGGTTATCGTCGTGGACGACGAGAATCGCGAGAATGAGGGCGATTTCATCCTCTCTGCGGCCCACATCACCCCCGGCAAGGTCAACTTCCTGCTCAAGCACGCCCGCGGCATGATCTGCGTCCCGCTCACGCGCCAGCGCGCCGCAGCCCTTGAGCTTCTGCCGATGGTCATCACAAACACCGAACACCACCGCACCAACTTCACCATCACCGTGGATGCGCGGAAGGTGACCACGGGCATTTCCGCCGCAGAACGCAACATGACCATCCGCGCCTTGGTGGACGAGGCCACCACCCCCGGCGACCTGCTCCGCCCCGGCCACATCAACCCGCTCATTGCCCGCGATGGCGGCGTGCTCGTGCGCGCGGGGCACACGGAGGCCAGCATCGACCTTTGCCGTCTTGCGGGCCAACCCCCTGCGGGAGTGCTCTGCGAAATCCTCAACGACGACGGCACCATGGCCCGTCTTCCCGATTTGGAACGCGTCGCCGCCGAGCACAAGATCGGCATCATCACCATCGAAGACTTGATCGCCTACCGCAAGTCAACGGAGCGCCTCGTCAATCGCGTCGTCTCCGCGAAGATTCCAAATCCCTTCGGCCTTTGGACGCTGCACCTCTACGAGAACCTCATCAACGGCGAGGAGCATCAGGTGCTCGTCCTTGGCGAACCGGAGAAGCACGAATCCACGTTGATTCGCGTTCACAGCAAGTGCTTCACGGGCGACACGCTGCTCAGCCAGCGCTGCGACTGCGGCCCGCAACTCATGGCCGCCATGGAGAAGATCGCCCAGTAAGGACACGGCTTGATCATCTACATGGATCAGGAGGGTCGCGGCATCGGCCTTCGCGCGAAGCTGATGGCCTACAACCTACAGGACCAGGGGCGGGACACCGTGGAGGCGAACGAGGCGCTCGGCTTCAAGGCGGACCTTCGCGAATATGGAATCGGCGCGCAGATTCTTGCGGAGCTTGGCCTGAAGAAAATCCGCATCCTCACCAACAACCCCAAGAAGGTCGTCGGCATCGGCGGCTTCGGCCTCGAAGTCGTGGGCCGCGAATCGCTGGAGGTTGGGAAGAACGAAATCAATCAGGAATACCTTCGCACGAAGGCTGCGAAGATGGGCCACATTTTCAGCGGCCACTGAGCGAATCGCATCTCTCGCATTTCAAAAAAGGACGTGGCGTTTTCGTGGCGTGGGCGTCCCGCCCTCGCATTCTCTGGGTGGCGACGAAGCCTCTTGGAATGCGGGGGAAGCGGGGATCCGTGCACGTTCACGGATGGCATGAGTGTTTGATACGTGGCGTCGCGTCTCACCCACGCCACCAAAAGAAATCGGGGGATGCTTGCGCATCCCCCGACCCGTTTTTCTGTGCTGTGATACCGCTGCGGTTTAGTTGCAATCGCTGCCGAAAGCCGTCGCGCCAACGTTGTTGAACGACGTCACATGCAGGTTGGTCAGCGTCACGCGACCGCGCGTGTTGGGATCAACCCAGTAGGTGTCGAAGGCCACCGTCACGGGCAGGCCCGCCGTGGAATTCGGGAACTTCAGGTACGCCGTGTAGGTCTTGCCGCCACGAGGATCAAAGGTCTGATCCTGCGATGCGGTGACCGTTGCGTCGCCCACGAAGTCGTTGTCGCCAACCGTGAA
>JADZDZ010000214.1 GCA_020850785.1 Candidatus Sumerlaeota bacterium
AACCGCGTGGGGCGACGCGCCAGCAGCGGCGCATCCGCATCATCCAACTCGGTGAAATCCAGAACGATTTTGCGCAATTTCTTCAGATGCTCGCTGATGACACTGAACAATGATTTGTCAACGGTGGATGCGCGAAGCTCCAGCGATGCCAGCGAGGTAAAGCGGGGGAGGAACCGCACCGTTGTTTCATCAAGGGAGCAGGTGTCGAACTTCAGTTCCACAAAATGGCTCCCAGCATTTTTTGCCAGCGATTCAAGTTCCGGAAATTGATCCGTCAACTGGACGCGAAAGGAAAGCTCGTCGTCGGGGGCGAAGGAGAATGAGGCGCCGCTCCACTTGCACCGCGTCCAAGGGGCGGACCCATCCGCCGTGTGCTGCCTGCGCATGACATTGCCAACGATGGTGGGCGCTGGGAGTGTATAGACGCGCGTGGGATGCGTAAGGTTCACCTTTGGAATCCGTTCGCGCAATTCCACGAAGGCGGCGGCGGAGAAGTTGGAGGCCTCGACGTGCAATCGCTTCAGGGATTTTATTTCCCCGAACAGCCAAACATCCGCGTCGGAAAGCTCCGATGCGTCCATGTGAAGCTCTTCCAAGCCTTTCGCTCCCGCCAGCAATTCCAAGTGAAACCGCGTGGGGCGACGCGCCAGCAGCGCCAGACGCCGCAGCGCCGGAAGGTGCGCCAGCGCACGCATGGCTTCATCCTGAAGCGGCGCGGCGATGAACAATGTTGAGAGTTTCGGAAGCGCGCCCAGCGCCTCGAAAGCCTCGTGCGTCAACGATGCGCTCTCAAGCCAGAGTGCGGAGAGATTCGTAAAACGAACCAGCGTGCGGCAGCCCACTTCGCCAAACAAATCGGAGAGCGCGATGAATCCCAGCGCGCTGTTTTCCGGGAAGGGATCGAATGCGTGGTCCGTGACTGCCGTATTCGACAGCCACAGCGACGTAAAACGATGGTTGCGGAAATGATGAAATGCATCGTCGCCAAACTGGGAAGGGGGTTCAAATTCACGGAGCGACGTGATGGATGCCAGCGTCGGCGCGGCCTCGCACGTCATGTGGGTCTGCCCCAGACGCAACGCCTCCAACGCCGTCAGTTTCGCAAGGAAGGGCGCCGCGTCGTCGTCCACGCTGGTGCGACCCAGAACAAGGCTTCGCAAATCCCGAAGGCCGCCGATGTGCTGAAGCGCCTCGGACGTTATCGGCGTGCTCGACAGATCAAGCGCACGCAGCGATGACGTCGCGCAAAGCGCCTGAACGTCCTCATCGGTGAGCGTGGATCCCGCCAGCACCAGCGTGCGCAGGTTTGGCAACTTCGCAATCCACGCGGCGAGCCCTTCGGGAATGCGCTGATTGCGAAGGTCAAGTGTCCCGATCCGCTCCGCCGCCGAAGCTGGAATCGAGGAAAAGCCATCGGGAAAATTCGATCCCGCATCCAGACGCAACAATGGCGCGCCGCCATCCTCCGCGAGGGAGGGCAGCGTGGACCAACGGCCCAGCGACGAGGGGGAAATGTCCTTTGCGCTCTCCGCCGACGTGGTCATATCAAGTCCGCTCTCCAGATCATGAGCCCAAGGAAATCATGGCAGCGCGACAGAGTAAACCCCCTTTTGAATTCCGCATCGATCCGGCGCGACCCGGCGATGAGGAGGAACTCTCCCGACTGATTCACGCGCTGGCGGAATACGAGCGCGCACCGCAGGACTGCGTTGCAACGCCATCGAAGGTCCGCACGCAGTTGTTTGGCGAGAAGCCGGTGGCTTACGGTTTCTTGGCGCGCGTCGGTGGCAGGGTCGTCGGCATGGCCATCTATTACCTTAGCTTTTCCACGTGGCTGTCGAAACCCGGCCTGTATCTGGAGGACTTGTTCGTCCTGCCGGAATATCGCAAACACGGCATCGGAGGCGCGCTGCTGGAGACGCTCGCGAAGGTGTGCGTGGAAAAGGACTACGGCCGCATGGAATGGGCCTGCCTGGAATGGAATGAACTGGCAAAGACCCAGTATCGGAAGGTCGGTGCAAAGCCGATGGAGGAGTGGCGCACCTGGCGCATGACCGGCGACGCCATCAGGGCGCTGGCGGAGCGCGGCGACGCGAAACGCCCACAGCCGAAGGAGAAGCCAAAGGCCGTCGCTGCCGACGGCGATGTCGTGGTTGTCTATACAGACGGTGGCTGCCGTCCCAATCCCGGCATCGGAGGGTGGGCGGCGGTACTGCTTCATGGGGATCGGACGAAGGAGCTGTCCGGCGGCGAGAAGGAAAGCACGAACAACCGCATGGAACTTCTGGCGGCGATCAATGCGCTGGAGGCCCTGAAGAAACCCTGCCGCGTGGAAATGCACACCGATTCCCAGTACGTGAAGAACGGAATTTCAAAGTGGATTCACGGCTGGAAGAAGAAGAACTGGATGGCAAAGAACAACCAGCCGGTGAAGAACGACGACCTATGGAAACGCTTGGACAAGGCCGCCGAACGCCACGACGTGCGCTGGAGCTGGGTGCGCGGCCACGCGGGGGAGAAGTACAACGAACGCTGCGACGAACTATGCGCGCTGGAAATTGAGAAATTGGACGAAAAAGGCGCCCGTTAGACTTGGGGGAAGAAATACCTTCCATAGCCGACTGATTGAGTTCAGGCGCGTACGCGGGCAGGCGATCTCTGCAAAGGCGTTTGCGCACGTCGGGGCGACGAAGCGGAAGGCCTGATCTCCGTGCTGCGACGGCCACCGCGCCGACCTTCAACAGGCCCTTTTTCACCTCCTCCGAGAGGTTGTCGATATAGTGCTTGGCCATCACGACTTGGTTGGGCGGGACTGCTGTGGGAGGGCGCCATGGACGACCTTCTCGACGACTTGGCGGCAGAGCACCGGCGCCGGCGCGGCGAAAAGCGCGAAAGGCTCCGGCGTGAGATTGCCTACCTGAAAGCGGGAAGGCACAGAATGGAGTATCCGCGCTACCGCGCCGCCGGAT
>JADZDZ010000215.1 GCA_020850785.1 Candidatus Sumerlaeota bacterium
CAAAACGACTGACTGATGACGAGGCGCTCGAACTTTTCGAGCGCGCGGAACTGCCGGAACTTTCCGCTGCGGCGCATGCGGCGCGCCGTCGCCTGAATCCGACGAACACTGTCAGCTCTATCATCGACCGGAACGTGAACTACACGAACATCTGCCTGGCGGACTGTGCGTTCTGCGCGTTTTTCCGGAAGCTGGATGATCCCGAATCCTACGTGCTGACGAGGGATGAGCTGGCGCAGAAGATCATCGAAACGCAGCAGCTTGGGGGAAACCAACTGCTGTTGCAGGGCGGCATGCATCCGAAGCTGAAGCTGGAATGGTATGAGGACATGCTGCGTTGGATGAAGGCGGAGTTCGGCATTCACATCCATGCCTTCAGCGCGCCGGAGATTCACGTTTTTTCCAAGATCAACAAGATGTCCCATGGTGAAGTGCTGGGGCGTCTGAAGGCGGCGGGACTGGATTCGCTTCCCGGCGGCGGCGGGGAAATTCTTGTGGATCGCGTGCGCAAGGACATCACGCGGGGCAAGTGCCTGACGGATGATTGGATCGAGGTGCATCGCGCGTGGCACAAGCTGGGCGGGCGCTCCACGGCGACGATGATGTTTGGCCACGTGGAAACGCTGGCGGAACGCGTGGAAACTTTCCGCCGCTTGCGCGACCTGCAGGATGAAACGGGAGGCTTCACGGCGTTCATTGATTGGACGTTCCAGCCGGAGCACACGCGTCTTGGATTGGAACGCGGCATCAGGGAGGTCGGCTCCTGGGATTACCTTCGCACGACGGCGATCGCGCGCCTCTACCTCGACAATTTCCAGCACATTCAATCAAGCTGGGTGACGCAGGGCCCGCGCATCGGACAGGTCTCGCTGTTCTACGGTTGCGACGACATGGGTTCGATCATGATCGAGGAGAATGTCGTGAAGGCGGCGGGCGCGAACTTTCACCTGAGCGAAGTGACGCTGCGAAGGTTGGTGAGCGAAGCGGGCTTCGTTCCGCGCCGCAGGAACTTCTTCTACGAGCTTCTGCCAGAGCCGAATGAAGAAGCGATGCTGCAATTGGCCTGATTGCGCCATTCCACATTCTTTCATGAAGTGAACGACGCTTGCGCACGTTGATCGCGCGGGTCTCACTTATATCGCGTAATCAAGAACCCTATTCACTTGAGGAGATGTTGCATGGACTATCTTCCCCCGCAGCACCTGCTTGTCACCACGGCCAATGACCTGCCCGGCTTCCGGGTCACGCATGTTCTTGGGTTGGTTCGTGGAATTACTGTGCGATCCATGACGATCTCGCAGGGTTTTGCGCGCATCTTTCAGGTCTCCACCTATCTGGGTGGAAAACAGGAAGGCTACACGCCGATGTGCGAACAGGCCCGGCAGGACGCCTATGCCGAGATGGTGGCCCATGCGCAACAAATGGGCGCAAATGCAGTAATTGCAATGCGCTACGACGCGACGGAGATCGGCGGCGGCGCGCGCGGGGGCGGAATGACGGAAGTGCTGGCCTATGGGACGGCGGTCATCGTCGAGCAGGCGTGAACAATCGTATTGTTCCCGCTTGAATAAGAAATGCGCGTGGCGGTATTACACCAAAGCGAAGGAGCAAGCACATGGATGCGACGGAAATTCTGACAAAGTTGGCGCTCACGCTGGGCGCGAGTTGGTGCGCAGGCATTAACCTGTATGCAACGATTGCCGTGCTGGGGTTGATGCATCGGTACATCGCGGGATTTGCTTTGCCGGGCGACATGGCGGTGCTTGCCAACGATTGGGTGCTGTGGCCGGCGCTCGCCCTCTATGTGATTGAATTCGTCGCGGACAAGGTTCCCGCAGTTGATAGCGTGTGGGATACGATCCACACCTTTATCCGCGTTCCCGCCGGTGCTGTGCTGGCGGCGATGGCGCTTGGTCAGGTGCCGCTGGAGTTCCAAATCTGCGCGGCGCTGCTGGGCGGTCCGCTGGCCTTCGGATCACACGCCACGAAATCGACATTGCGCGTCGCAGCGCATTCCACCGGCACGAGCCCGGTGCTGAGCCCGGTGCTAAGTGTTGCCGAGGACGTCGCGGTGGTGGGCACGGTGGCGTTGATCGCGGCTCATCCGGTGATCTCGCTGGCGCTGGTGTGCGTGATGCTTGTCGCCTCCTACTTCATCATCCGTGCCTTCTGGCGCCTTGCGAAGAAGGCGGTTCGCGCGATGACGCGTTTGTTCAAGAAGCCGATCGAGGAAGACCCCGCGATGGCGACGGTGAACTGATTGTAGCGGGTGTCGGGAAAAAGATCAGACGTCAAACGCGCGCTCCGCACGGGGCGCGCGTTCTGTTTTTGCAGACCGGCTATTCGTCGAACACGTCCACGTTTCCGCGCACATAGTTCCATCCGCTGAGGATGGTGAGGACCAGCGTGACGGAGAGGGGAATCCAGACGATGAACTTGATGACACGATCGGTGAGGAACTGATGTTCGCCCCAGGCGCCGGCGTAGAGACAGAACTCCTTCGTGGAGGCGAGCAGCACGGCGACGATGATGAGCGCCAGTTGCCAGCCCATCTTGTGCTTGCCAAGTTTGTCGGCGGGCATGACGCGTCCGCGTTCCGATGCGATGCTGCGAAGGCCGGTGACCAGGAACTCCCGCGCGATGATGACGATGACGGCCCAGCCGGGTATGAGCTTGAGTTCTACGAGACAAACGAGCGCGGCGGTGACGAATATCTTGTCCGCGAGCGGATCAAGGAGCTTGCCGAGGTTCGTGACGATCTTTTGCTGTCGCGCGATTTCGCCATCCAGCCAGTCGGTGATGGCGACGACGACGAGCAGCAGCAGCGAGACGGACTTCATGACGCCGAGCGCCATGTGGTCGGTGATGTCGAACAGCCTGTCGCCCATGAGGAGCACCACGAAAGGGGGCACCGCAAAGACGCGCATGAGGCTGAGCTTGTTGGGTAGGTTCATGCGAAAAACGAAACCGAATTCTGGCGAAAAGCCGCGTTATTTTTCGCGCGCGACCACACAGGGATAAAGCTGGTCGTCCGTCCCGCGGACGGCGACATTCGCGCCGTCGTTGGCCTTGTAGCTGTTCATGTAGCCGAGTGCGATGGTGCCCCGCGAAACGGGGCTGTTGGTGACGCTGGTCACGCGGCCCACGGGGATGGATTCGTAGAGGACCTCCGCTTCGGGCGCGATCTTCGCAATGCCTTCAAACTTCAGGGACACGAAGCAGCGGCTCATTTCACCGGAGGTGGAGTGCATCAGTGCGCGCCGCCCCATGAACAGGCGCTTGTTGAAATCCACCCGGTCGGAATCGTTGATTTCAATCGGAGTGGTGGAATCATCGGTGTCGGTGCCGATGGATGGGCTGCCGGATTCGATGCGCAGGATGTCGTGGGCCGCGTGCCCGATGGCGCGGGCGCCGGTGGCGCGGGATGCCTCCAGCAATTTTTCCCAGATCGGCACGATGTACAGCGATCCTGCGATCAGGTCGAACCCCTTCACGGGCCCGTGGTTGCCGGCGATGACCAAACAGCGCGCGGTGCCGATGGTGGCGAGGGTGACGTCGCCCGCTTCCTTGCTGATGTCCTGGCCGAAGCAGAGCCGTTCCACGAGAACCAGGGAACTGGGGCCGCGCACGGCGATCTGCCCCTGGGCGCTGGAAACGTCGGCGATCTCCACGCGATACTTGTTCATCTGCGCTGCCTGCGTTCGCAGCCAGTCGAAGGCCTTGGCGCGCGCTGCGCAATTGCCCAGCAGCAGGATGTAATTGCGATCACGATAAATGGAGAAGAAGTCGATGATGCCGCCGCGTTCGTTGCACATGTAGGCCGTGGCGCAACCATCGACGGGGATGGATTCCATCTTGATCGTGAGCAGCTCGTTCAGGAAGGCAATGGAGTCGTCGCCCTCGATGCGGAAGCGCGACTGATGCCACAAATCGCTGAAGGCGGCGCCGTTGCGAAGGGCCGCGTATTCAATTTCCGGCTTCGCGTACTGGTTGGGGACCTGCCAGCCGTGAAGGTCGATGAACTGCGCGCCGTTCGACGCATGCCATTCGTGAAGGGGGGATCGTCGCGCCGAGGACACTATGTTGGATTTCCACTCATCTTGATGTCGCCACTGATAGGGGAAACTGTTGCCGCCGGTTGCAATTCGGCACAAGCACAACCAGCAGGCGCCACGGGCCGGGCGGGCGAATCCGCGTCTTTTTGGTAGCGTGTCATCGGGCGCGGGCGGAAGCTGACGTCACTGATCCCGTGCAACTTATGGCTCCCTCAGCACCTGCAATTGAACAGGCGAAACCCTACTAATGGCTGCCACACGCGTCCTGTTTGTGCTTGGTGCGCTGCAACCGGGGGGAATCCAAAGTTTCCTGCTGTTGTTGCTGCGGCATTTTGACCGTGATGATGTGGCGATCGACGTGTGCACGATGGCGGCGGACGCGGGGCCGCTGGCGGAAGAAGCGCGTCGGCTGGGCGCAACGGTTCACACGGTGTCCGTCGGGAGGTCTCCCCGCAGGGTGATCGCGGCGTTCGAGAGGATTTTTTCCGGACACAAGTACGATGCACTTCACGCCAATCGTTCCAGCAGTTTTCTGGCAATGCCCATTCGCGCCGCGCGGCGTGCCGGTGTGCCGGTGCGAATCGCGCAGTATCAGAATGATTTTCGTCGCAACGGGGTGATTCGTGACACGGCGGATCGCTACTTCCGCAGCCACGTGCTGCGCGATGCAACGCACATCATTGGCGTTTCGCGCAACACGCTGACGACCCATTTCGGGAGGAACTGGGAGCGGGACGGGCGCTTCGAGGTGCTTCCAAACACCGTTGATGTCTCTGTCTATACGCGGGAACGGCGTGATGAAATTCGTGCGTCGTTCGGTTGCGGAAGCGGTGACGTTCTCATCGGCCACAGCGCGCGCTTCAGCGAGGCGAAGAACCACGTGCTGATCATGGATGTGGCGGAGCAAATCTGCGCGGATTTTCCCCAGGCCCGCTTCGTTCTGGCGGGGGAGGGGCACTGGCGCGAGGAGATCGTGTCCTGCGTGCGGGATTGCGGCCTGAAAGACCGCATCGTGCTGCCGGGGTGGTGCACGGACATGCCGGCGCTCCTTTCCGCGCTGGATGTGTTTTTCTTCCCGTCGCTGTGGGAGGGGTGCCCGATTTCGCTGCTGGAGGCGCAGGCGGCGGGGCTTCCCTGTGCCGTGTCGGACATTCCGGCGATGCGCGAAAGCATCGCCCCCGCACTGGTGCCGTTCATGTTCCCCGCGCGGGATGTTTCTCTTGCGCGAAATGCGCTGGCACGGCTAATCGCTGATGGCACGGCACGGGGGGAATTGGGGGCGGCGGCGCGCGAGCACGCGTTGCGCTTCGACATCAATCTCATCGCGGCACGCCTTCGCGAAATTTACCGAGGTCACTCCGATTCAGGAAACCCGCGCTAGAGTTCGATTCCTTCCGCAGCGGCGCATCGTTGCCGCGCGAAGGCGCACCGCGCTGCGTCCCGAATGGCGCATCGGCATCGGGCTGATGCTCTTCGCGGGTGTTTTCGTCAGCGGTTTTTTCGACACGTTGATCATTCAGGTTCTCGGAAAGCAGGAGGTGGATCGCGAGGTGCGCATGATCATCGCCTCCGTGATCACCATTTTCCTCACGATGATGACGCTGGCCACGATCAGTTCGCGGCCACCGCGCGATTATCGCCAGCGCGAACGCCCCTTCTTTGAATGGCCGCTGAAGGCGATCGTCGCCTTCACACCCATGTGGTTTGTGGCAGGGATCATCAACGAGTGGCCGATCACGTACATTCTTGGCGATGTTTTCCTGATCATTGTGATGCCGCTCACATACTTTATCCTGACACGGCATCCGCTTCATGATCCGAAGAGGATATTCAACTGGATATACGGCATCATGATCTTCATGGCGGTGCTTAGCTCCGCGCTGGTGGTGAAGCACAATTTGATCGATGGCTACCAGCACAAGATGTCCGTGGATGCGGCGGTGGTGCCGACGCTTTACATCATGCTGAAGTCCTCGCCGACCTGGGGTGAGGTTCTGCTGATTCCCTTCTTCATCCTATCCGCCGCGCTGACGTCGAAGCGCAGCACCTGGGGTGCGATGATCATCGCGCTTGCGATGGCGCTGGTGCTGAGGCCGGGCGTCAAGCGTTGGGCGCGGGTGGCATTCATCGGCGTCGCGGTGGGTGGAATCATCCTGATCGTTGCGGACACGCGGCCTGAGTGGATCGACCACACGCAATCGCTGATGGCGAATCGCCTGCAGGAAACGCGTGAGGATTTCACCAGCGAGCGCGGCGATCTGGGCTCGGCGAGCGGCGGGCGCATGGGGGAAGTCTTTGGCGTGTATGACACCTACGAGATGCGGGAAAATCCTGTGGACTGGGTGACGGGCCTTGGGCTGGGCGCGATCGTTCATGCGCGCGGCGGCCGCACGCGGCATCACGTGCATTCAACGCCGGCGGCGTTTCTGGCACGCACGGGCGTGGTGGGCCTCGCGCTGTGGGTGCTGTTTGTTCTGTCGGTGTTGGTGTATCTGGCGAGGCACGTGAAGCGCGTTCGCACGGAATGGCTGCGCGTGCAGCTCTACTTCGCCATTGCGATATGGATTTCGGGAATGGTGTTCAGCCTGAAGTCGCAGGCATTCTGGGGAAGCGTCGGCGGAGGATTTCAACTGGCGTACATTTATCACGTGATGCGAATGATCCAGTTGGAATCGCCCGCACCCGTGCGATGCGCCGTGCGCCGCCGCCGCGTGGCGCCGCAGGATCATGCGCTTCCCGCCTCGCCCGCACCCATCGCGTGAAAATTCTTCACGTCATTCACAGCCTTGATCCGCGTTCGGGCGGGCCGAGCAACACGCTGCGGGCGCTCGCGGCAGCACAGGCGGAGGCGGGCGATGATGTGACGATTCTGGCCACCGACGTGCAGTCCGCGGAACCATGGCTGGATGACGCCGACTATCGCGGGAAGCTTTCGCTCGACGAGCGACTGCAGCGGGTGCGCGTGGAAATTGTGAAGGGGATTGGGCGGAAGGGGGCGTTGCGGCGTTTTCGCTACTCGCGCGAAGCCGCGCCACGACTGCGCGAAATGATGCTGTCACGGCGGCCCGACGTCATCCACATCCACGGACTTTTCAGCCACCTTACCACCTGCGCGGCGCGCATCGGCGCTGCGGCGCACGTTCCCCACGTGATACGCCCTGCGGGTGGGTTGAATGAGTTTTGTCGCGTGCAGGGAAATCGCGCGGGCAAGAACGCGTTGTTTCACCTGTTCGTGAAGCGCGATCTGGAATCGGCGCTCTTCGTTCACGCAACGTCGGAGCGCGAGGCGGACGAACTGCGTCGAATCCTTCCGGAAGCGCGCATCGAGGTCATTCCCCACGGCGTGGAAATTCCCTCGCAGGAGGAACTGGATTCCGCGCGCGCGCTGTTCCTCTCAAGCCATCCGCAACTCAAGGACCAGCGGCTCGTTCTTTACCTGTCGCGCATCGACCGGAAGAAGCGGCTCGATCTGGTGGTGCGGGCGATGGCGGAAGCGCCGCTTGCCGCCGGGGATGTTGCGTTGGTGATTGCAGGATCGGATGCGGGGTTTCGCGCGGAAGTCGAACGCCTTGTCCGCGAATTGCAACTAGACCGGCGCGTGTTCTTCGTGGGATTCTTGGAGGGAATGATGAAGAGCGGTGCCTTCGCCGCCGCGAACGTGTTCGCGCTAACATCGGAGGATGAGAATTTTGGCGCTGCGGCCGTGGAGGCGCTGGCCCATGGCACGCCGACGGTGCTGACACGGGGCGTGGATTCACACGCTTACAGCGAGGCGGCGGGAGCGGGCGTCACGGTGGATGCGACACCGTCGGCAATCGCCGATGGCATCGCGCGGATGCTGCGGGAAGATCGCACCGCCATGGCAGCGGCCGGTCGCCGCCATGCGCAGGAAAAACTGTCGTGGAAGGAAATTTGCGTGAGGCTTCGCGCGGCCTACTGCCGAATGCCTTGATTCGCCTCGCACTGGTCGATGATCTGGCCGGCGATCTCGACGGCTTCTTCGATGGACTGCTCGCGGGAGAAAATGATGGTGTCCTCGCGGTTGTCGGGATCACCAACGGTCTTTGCCTTCTCCAATTCGCGCTGGAAGCGCGTGGAAAAAATAATCGCGGCGCAAATTGCCTTCACGGATTCGCGGTCATTCAATGCCATGGTAACTCTTCCCCTGCACGATGGTTGATGCCGGGCGATTTTCCACCGTGCCGGCGGGAAATGAGCAATCGGAAATCCTCATCCCCGGTGGGCAAACGGGCGGCGGCGCCGGCGCCGGGTTGCATCGGGCCGGATGGTGTCCCGCAAGATTCCCTTGGCTCCCGGTTGCGCAGGCTTATGTTCTGCGCCCTGCGACGGCGCAAAAGTGAAAGGGTTCGCAGCGATGATCATCATTCTTGATTTCGGATCGCAGTACACACAGCTCATCGCGCGCAAGGTGCGGTCGCTGCACGTCTTCACGGAAATTTTTCCTCCCACCATTTCCCAGGCGAAGGTCGCTTCGCTGCGCCCCTCCGGCATCATCCTCAGCGGGGGGCCGGCCTCCGTTTATGAAAAGGGCGCGCCCCAGCTTCCCGACTGGGTGCTGCAGATGGGTGTTCCCGTTCTGGGAATCTGCTACGGAATGCAGCTTCTTTCGCGCAGCGGCGGCGGCACCGTGGCCCGCAGCGACGAGCGGGAGTACGGCCTTGCGGAGCTTCACATTCGCGGGAAGTCGCCGTTGGTGGAAGGGGTCTCCGCAAAGAGCCACGTCTGGATGAGCCATGGCGACAAGGTGGAAAAGTTGCCGGCGGACTATCGCATGATCGCTGATTCGGCGAACTGCCCTTTCGCGGCGATGGCCCACAGGAACAAGCCGATCTTCGGAATCCAGTTCCACCCGGAAGTGTATCATTCGCAGGAAGGGATGACGTGGCTGAGGAATTTCATTTTCACGATCTGCCGGGCGCCGGCGGACTGGCACATGAAAGACTTCGTAAGCCACACCATCGACGCGCTGCGGCAGGAGGTTGGTGATCGCCGCGTCGTGTGTGCGGTGAGCGGTGGCGTGGATTCCAGCGTGATGGCAGTGCTGCTGGCCCACGCGATTGGCGACCAGTTGAGGCCGGTGTTTGTGGACAATGGGCTGCTGCGGCTGAATGAAGTCGCGCAGGTGAAGGGGATGCTGGAACGCCTTGGCGTGAAGCTGAAGATCGTGAAGGCGGAGAAGGAAGTGCTTCATGCATTGCGCGGCGTGACGGACCCGGAGGAGAAGCGCCGCATCATCGGCAGGAAGTTCATCGAAGTCTTCAATCCGATGATCGGAAAAGAGGACCTCCTTGCGCAGGGAACGCTCTACCCCGACGTGATCGAGTCGGTCTCAACGCGCGGACCAAGCGTCACCATCAAGACGCACCACAACCGCGTGAAGGAAGTGCTGGCGCTGATGGAACTGGGCCGCGTGGTGGAACCGCTGGCGGAACTTTTCAAGGATGAGGTGCGGGAGGTCGGCACGCTTCTGGAAATTCCTGCGGACATTCTTGGGCGGCACCCATTCCCCGGACCGGGGCTGGCGGTTCGCTGCCTTGGCGAAGTGACGAAGGCGCGGCTTGATCTGCTTCGTCAGGCGGATGCGATCCTGATCGAGGAGCTCAAGTCCACGGGTGAGTACGACAAAATCTGGCAGGCCTTCGTGGTGCTGCTGCCCGTGAAGTCCGTCGGCGTGATGGGCGACAATCGATCCTACGACAGCGGTGCCGCGGTGCGCTGCGTGACGAGCTCGGATGGCATGACGGCGAACTGGTATCCCATGCCGCCGGAGATACTGGGGCGCATCTCCAACCGCATCATCAACGAAGTGCGGGGGATCAACCGGGTGTGCTACGACGTGAGCAGCAAGCCGCCCGCAACGATCGAGTGGGAATAATTCGGGATACTTTAACCCAAAAAGTGTGAACATTTCGGTGCAGTCGGGACTTTTTTTGCCATTCAACTAACTCGCGTTAGATTTTTTTGCGGATTATTCTGCTGTGCAAATGATTGCGCAATCCCGCATTCTTCAATGCTCTGCAATGGATTGCACACTTTGGAGCGATTTTGAACCGTTTCAGGCACGATTATTCCTAAGAAGTCTTCCCATCCTCATAAGGAGACTTTGTCATGCCGAAGCTTAGAAACGATGGTGGCCTTACAATTCGTGACGTCGCCCGCATCACCGGATACAGCCGCAGCACGGTTTCGCTGGCCATCAATGACAGCCCGAAGATCAACGAGGAAACGAAGAAGTTGATCATGGATACGATCGGTCGCGTTGGTTATGTGCCGAATCCTGCCGCCCGTGCGCTTGGCGTTCGCTCACGCCAGGTTGTGGCGATGCGCCGCGAGGCGGAGCGGGAAGCCCCGCAGCAGCAGACCTAAGTCAGTTTAGGAAATTTCGTAGCCATCGACAGATTGCGCGGGCGAGACGTCCGCGCCGCCAAAAAGCGTGCAGAAATCTCAAAATGGCCACGTTGCTTCTTGAAATGCCGTAGCTACAGGACTACCTCAGGGGTTTCGGCGTCGCCGACGGCGGCTGCCACGCGCAGCGGCCAGCGCAAGAATGGCCTTCCGGGCTTCCACGCCCGCGTCCCCGGTGCGGGATTCCTTCTCCGCATGGCCACGGTCGGTGGCGGTGCCGCCGGGAATGACAAGCCGCGTGCGGTAGGCGTGACAGAGCGCCGCCGCCAGAGCGTCCGCCTCGTGGTCGGAGCGCGGCGCGGTGCGCAGGGCTAATAACGTTGTCACCATTTGCTTTACCTGATCCTTCGTCGCGTGCCCTTTGCCGACGACGGATTTCTTTATTTCCAGCGGTGTGTATTCGCTCAAGGCGACGCGTGACTGCGAGGCGGCCAGAATGGCGGCCCCGCGGCCGTGGGCCATCATGACGGAACTGCGGACGTTCTTTGCAAAGAAAATTGATTCGATGGAGATGGCGGTTGGCTCGTGGTCCGCAATGGTCCGGGAGACCAGATCGAAGATTTTCTGGAGGCGCTCCGGCATGGGATGGCGCTCGTGGGTCGTGACGTAGGCGGAAAAAAGCGCACGAAATCCCCCTTTTCCGTCACCGGCAATGACGCCAACTCCCGTGCTCGCCAACCCTGGGTCTATCCCCATGATGATCATGCGCGGAAATCCATGCAAATTCGGAAATTGGACAGTGAGGTTTGCATGCCCTCGGAATGACGGGAGGGGGCCTCGTTTTGTTTGCACGAATTTGCGCAAAGAGGCGGACGGTCCAAGGACCATGAATTCTGTGGCCGGTTCTTTTTCACCGATTCACCCTATCCCTTGCTAACATCCCAACGGATTGGCCAAATCCTTTGCGCCGATTTCCAATCATGTCAACTCGCCCGCTGGTTTTCCTTCGTATTCTTTTGCTCTGTGGCGTTCTTGCATGGGGGGCATGGGGGCAGGCGGGGGAGTTCGGGCCGGACCCGCTGCCCATCGACCGGATTGATTCCGCAGGGACAGACCCGAAGGACAGCCTGCTGGGTGCCGTGCAGGCGGCCCAAGGGGAGGAGGCGCTGGTGGCGCTGGGCCGGAGCATCGCCGCAGATGCGCAGACGTCGGCCACGGCTTCCCGCGAGCACGCCCTTCTGAATATCGCGATTCGGCTGCGGGCGGAGGGTGGTGAAGCGTCGTTGCCGCTGCTGGATGCGCTGGCGGCGCGCAGGCCGGTGATCATGACTCATGATGTGATTTGCCGCGAGGTTGTTCCGCTTCCTCTCTATCCCTACCATGAGGCGGCGCGGGCGGGCGCCTACCAGATTCGCTTTCGCGGGGAGCGCGCGGCCATCGCGGATCGTTTGAAGCGCGGGGATTTCACCTGGATCGAGGCGGCGGCGGACGGTGAGTTGAGCGAACCGGCGTTCGCGGCGCGGCTGGCGGAATTGAAATCGGTTCCCGCAGTGAAGATGGAATCGGCTCGGAGGAGTATTTCTCCCTCCCGTGAAGGGGGGAATGCGCGCGCGCGGCAGCGCCTGCTGGCGGAAATCTGCATCGCGACAAAGACTCCGCCATCAGAAAGCGAACTGCGGGCGCTGGAGGATGACGTTGCGTTCGATTTGGTGCGGCGGGCGGGGGAGTTCGGCGACGGGAAGGATGCGATGTTGAAGGTGGCGCGGTCGGACGGGCGCTTTGCATCGCTGGTGGAGTTGGAAACTTCCGTGGCGGGTGTTTCGCTGCGTGACCAGTTGGTGGCCGGTGGAGCCTCCGCCGCGCAGCGCATTGCGCGCGACACAGCGCCGGGGACGACGCGTGAGTTATCCGCCATCGCCCATGATGCGAAGGAGGATGCGGCGCTGCGCCGCGATGCCATCATGGCGTTGATCCTTCAGGGGACTTCCTCGTCGAAGGATGCGTTGAAGGATTTGGCCGGTGACGAAACTCTTCCCGCCACGCTGCGGGAAAAATTGGCGGCCCGCATCCCATGAGGCGCGCTGTCTGTCTTTCAATCCTGTGCTGTGTTGCGGGCCTCGCGGGTGCGCAGTCCGTGACGACGATCACGGCGGCGGGGCTTGGTTATCCGGTGCCGCTGCCGGTGGAGTCGCAGTCCCCCGTGGCGGGCTTCCGCAGCGCGGCATCGTTGCGCGCGCGGTTTCTGGCGCTGGAGCTTGCGAGCGACTACATCACGGAATCGCAAACCGGCACGACATTGAATGGGCGCGCCATCCACAGCTACAAGTTCGAGCGCGGCGGCCCGGAGACGTTTGAAGGGAGTCCGAAGGCTGCGGCGATGGTGCAGGGGACGATTCACGCGCGCGAATGGATCAGCCCGGAGGTGGTGGCGCGGCTCTACGAGTGGCTGGCGTTGGAGGGGGACAGCGATCCCATCGCCACCCACGTCCTTGACGCGACAACGATCGTGATTCATCCGATTGGAAATCCCGATGCTTACCTGCTGACGCAGGCGTATCCGACTCAATCGGTGAACGGTGGATCGTCCGGCAGCAGTGGCGTGGAGGGGCGCATGCGAAGGAAGAACCTGCGCAGCGCGGACGAAACGCTGGCCACAACGGCTGATCACCAGCAGGGGGTGGACCTGAATCGCAATCATAGCTTCGGATTTGTGAACAGCAGTTCGTCGCCGACGTCGATCATCTACCACGGCACGGCGCCGGGAAGTGAGCCGGAGAGTTCGGCTCTTTACGCGGCGGCGGGTTTGCTTCCGGCATCGCGTCTGCGTTTTTACTGCGACGTTCACAGCTACTCCCAGTTGTACTACCTGATTTTCGACGAAAGCGCGGGCCGGAACGCGGCGCTGGTTGATGCGTACGCGCTCATGCGCGGCGCGACGCTCTCCACGAGCGGAGTCGCCTACGGCCGCATTGACGTGGATTTGGCGACGGAGGCGGCGGGAGCGACCGATGAATATTTCGCGGGAACGTACGGCTGCATGAGCTATACGATGGAGGTGCGCACTACGACGGGGACCAACGGATTCATCCTTCCCGATGCGCAGGTGGATGCGGCGCGCGAGGAGTTGCTGCAGGCCTTTCGCGCGGGGCTCTACTACTCGGCGGGGCCGGCGGCGGTGCTGGCGGTGCGCATCCATGACACAACGGAGGGCCGCAGCGAGGCCTCCCCCCTGATTTACGAGCAGCGACGCGCCTACGATGAGGGACTGCGCGTCGTCACGACGCCCGTTAGCCAACCGCTGACGCGCGACCGTGTCTATACACTGGTGATTCAGTTCAACAAGCCGATGCGGGTGAAGGATGAAGGGGACGGTTCGGCGCGATTCCTTCCGGGCGCGACGGGGGCGACGAATGGGTCCGTGTCGCTGGCAGGGCTTCCCGCAGCGATCGCGGCGGCCTGGCAGTTTGATTCCGCCGGAGGGAATTTTGGCTACGCGCATTTCCCCGGCGATACGATCACGATGGATTTTGACTTGTCGGGATCAAACGCCACAGAGGGGGCCCATGGGCTTAGCATCGTGATGGATGACGCGGTTTCGCAACCCATCGACAGCGACCCGCGCACGGTGGCGGATTGGGCTCAAACGGGGTGGGTGAATTGGGAAAGCCGCACGACCGCCGCCGCAGACGCGCTGGCCGCAGTGCAGTTCCTCCCGCCGGAACAGCCAACGCTGCAACGGTGGATGCTCTACTGATGCGCCACAGCACGGCGCTGGAATTGATGGATCAGCCGGAGCTGGTGTCGCGTAAGGAAATGGTGGGCGCGCTGGCGGGGTTGCGGCGCGTGAATCGTTTGCTGGGGGGACGGCGCGTGCTGCTCGATGCGCTTGCGCCGTTCTTCGCGAAGGCGGGCGCGCGCACGGCGGAAAATCCGATTCGCATTTGCGACATTGGCACGGGCGCGGGCGACCTTCCCATCGTCGTGGCGCAACATGCGCGGAATCATTTCATTCCCATCAGGATCACAGCGGTGGAGTTGAACGGGGATTTGTGCGCGGCGGCCCGCGGGTCCTGCGCTGGGTTTCCGGAAATCGAGGTGCTTTGCGAGGACGCGCGCGAAAGACTTCGTGACAAGTTTGATGTCGTGACCGCATCCCTTTTTCTGCACCACTTCCAACCGCACGAGGTTATCGAATGGATTCGGTTGATGGATGCGGCTGCGGGGATTGGCTGGGTGGTGAATGATCTGGAGCGGCATCCGCTTGCCTATGCAGGGATCAAGATTGTGGGGCCGCTGCTGTGCAGGAATCGTGTTTTTCTCCATGACGCACCGCTTAGCGTAAGGCGAAGCTACACGTGCGCGGAATGGCTGCGGTGCGCGGAGGGCGCAGGGGTTGGCACCGCGCGCATCAGGAGGTGTTGGCCGTGGCGCGTGGCGTTGACGCGGGGGTAGCGGATTTCGCCGCAGCCTTCTTCTCGTAGGTGTCGATGCGCGCCTTGAGCTTCTTGCGCAGGATCGGATTCCGAATGAAGTATCCATCGAGCAGGTGTTCCGCGTAAGGGAGCACCTTCTTTCCCCGTCCGATCAGGAACATGAAATCCAATTCCTTCGCGAGCGCAAGCTGGCGGGCGAAGCTGAGCGGCTTCACGGGGGGATCCTCGGCGAACTCGCGCGTGAACTTGTGAAATTCGACTTCGCTGCCGCCGAGCAGTCGTCCCTGAACCACGCGATAGAGTGCCTGGCGATTCTTCTCGTCATCGAAATCAAGGTCGGCGCGAATCGTCGTTTCGTTCCGAATGCCCTGAAGGATTTTCGGATCGGCGATGATGCGGCGGACGGCCGCGGTGTTTTCCTCGTCCAGGATTTTCTCCGCGATCGGCACCGCGTTACTGGACTTCAGCGCATCATCGGAAAGGCAGAACATCAGCACGATGGCGATGCGCTGCGATCGGCTGAGGCGGCTCACGCTTTGGCGAAGCTCCTCCTCGTCCAGCGCGGCGGGACCACGCTCCGCCACGGCGTGCAGCAAGGGCTCGAACTGCGCCGTGCCTTTCCCATCGCGCTCACGCCGCAGCACCTGACCCGCGCGAACGAAATCATCGGGGAGGAAATATCGCTCCGCCTCTGCCGCGTAGTGGAGGTCCTTCGTGGCGGCGATCGTCTTCCGCAAATCCTTGTGCGAGTTCTCGCGCAGCGTGCCCAGTTCGATCAGGAAACTGACGACCGCGACGGCGATGAGCCCAAAAGCGAAGCGTGCGGGATGGGACAATGGAAGGCGGGGTGGCGGCACGGCACTTTTCTCGGAAAGAATCCCGCGAAAACGCGATGAAAATGCGTCGGGGAACTGTTTCGCTTTTTGTTCACTTTTGCCCCTTGACACTGCGTCGGGGCTTTCGCTCAATCACTGGGCCTGAGTTGAACCGTGCTTCACCCTTCTTCCCGGAGATTTGCCAT
This sequence comes from Candidatus Sumerlaeota bacterium, assembly GCA_020850785.1. GTDB lineage: Bacteria > Sumerlaeota > Sumerlaeia > SLMS01 > SLMS01 > JADZDZ01. The sequence goes on from JADZDZ010000215.1 coordinate 15,876, forward strand.
GTCCGCAACCGCCAAACCGACCAAGCCAGCCACAGAAAACGGGAAGGAGCCCGCCGCGCCGGTGTCGAAGGCGGCGCAGCAGGAGGCGGCCGCCCGCGAGCGCCAGGCTCAGGAACGCGAACGGGCGTTGGAGACGGCGCTGTCCCAGATTCGCAAGAGCCACGGCGAAGGGGTGATCCGGCGCTACGGCGAGAAAACCGAGCAAAATATCCCCGTCATTCCCAGCGGTTCCGTGTCGCTGGATCGCGCCCTTGGCATTTGGGGGTTCCCGCGCGGGCGCGTGATTGAGATTTATGGGCCGGAATCGTCGGGAAAGACGACGCTGGCGCTGCACGTGGTGGCGAATGCGCAGGCGATGGGCGGGGCCGCCGCCTTCATCGACGCGGAGCATGCGCTGGACCCGAAGTACGCGCGGGCGCTGGGCGTGAATTTGGACGAGTTGCTGATCAGCCAGCCGGACAACGGCGAGCAGGCGCTGGACATTTGTGAGACGCTGGTGCGTTCCAACAGCGTTGACGTGGTGGTGATCGACTCCGTGGCGGCGCTGGTGCCGCGCGCGGAAATTGAGGGCGAAATTGGCGACAGCTTCGTCGGCGTGCATGCCCGACTGATGAGCCAGGCGTTGCGGAAGCTAACCGGCGCCATCAGCCAGTCCCGCACGACGGTGATTTTCATCAACCAGATTCGCGAAAAGATCGGCGTGATGTTTGGCAGTCCGGAAACCACCACGGGCGGGCGTGCGCTGAAGTTTTATTCCTCCGTTCGCGTCGACGTGCGCCGCATCGGCAGCATCAAGGACAACGGCGTTGACGTCGGCAATCGCGTGCGCACGCGCGTGGTGAAGAACAAGTGCGCGGCTCCCTTCCGCGAGGCGGAGTTTGACATCCTTTTCGGCGAGGGAATCAGCCGCGAAGGGGATGCAATCGACCTTGGCGTGTTGATGCGCGTTATTGACAAGAGCGGCGCCTGGTTTTCCTACAAGGGTGAGCGCCTTGGTCAGGGGCGCGAGAAGACGCGCGAAATCCTTCGCCAAAACAGGAAGATGCTTGAGGAGATCGAAGCGGAGATTCGCGCGGCCTGCAACACCGCTGGCGGTGGCGCAATTCCCGGCACCGCGTCGGAGGGGGACTGAGTCATCCGCTTGCTGCAATCAGGGTTTGAACAATGATAATCGTTGCTGATGCGAACATTCCCTTCGCGAATGAGGCGTTCGCGCAGTTCGGTGAGGTGCGCCTCGCGCAGGGCCGGGAATTGACGGCGGAGCAGTTGCGCGACGCCGATGCGCTGATCGTGCGATCGGTTACAAACGTGAATGAATTGCTGCTGAAGGGGATGCCGGTGCGCTTCGTCGGCACGGCGACCATTGGCATTGATCATCTGGACCTGACCTATCTGGCTGCGGCGGGGATTCCCTGGGCGAGCGCCGCAGGTTGCAACGCGCGCTCCGTGGTGGAGTGGGTCGCGGCGGCGCTGGCGGAAATTTGTGTCGCGCGGGGGGAGGATTGGTCGGGACGCACGCTAGGCATTGTTGGCCATGGGAATGTCGGGTCGCGTTTGGCGCCGGTGGCGCGGCGGCTCGGCATGAGGGTGCTGGTGAATGATCCTCCGCTGGCGCGCGCGGGTGTGCTGGAAGGTTCCGTTTCCCTGCAGACGGTTCTTGCGGAAAGCGACTTCGTGACGCTGCATGTGCCGATGATCAAGGAGGGGGAGGACCGCACGCGGCACCTGATTGGTGCGAAGGAACTGGCGCTGATGAAGCCGGGCGCAGTGTTGTTGAACGCCGCGCGGGGGGCTGTCGTGAACAATGCAGAGGCGCTTGCGAAGCCATCGGGGGTCACGCTGGCGCTGGATGTTTTTGAGGGGGAGCCGCGTCCCAATCGCGACCTTGTGAAGGCGTGCGCAATCGCGACGCCGCATATCGCGGGGTATTCCTTCGAGGGGAAGGTGAACGGCACGCGCATGATGGCGGAGGCGCTGGCGGCCTTTCTGGGGACCACCTCTGTTTGGGTGCCGAAATTCGCAGCCCCTGAAAACGCGGTCATCCTGCCGCCGGGGCGGGAGGGAATGATGGCGGTCCGTGATGCAATTCGCGGCAGCTACGACATTCGCGCCGACGACGCGAGGCTGCGCGAGGGGCTTGCGCTGGATGATGACGCGTGGGGCAGGCACTTCGACCTGCTGCGGAAGAACTATCCGCGGCGGCGGGAGTTTGCAAACTACACCATTGCGGAGAAGTTTGACAATCCCGCGGCGCGGGAGCTTCTGATCAGCGCGCTCGGCTTCAACGGCTGATTATTTTTTCGCCTCCACGACTGTTTCCAGAATCGTGAGCGTTCCCCTGTCGCCATCAATGCGGGCCAGCGCGCCCTCCGGCAGCGTGACATTGTCCTCAATGTGGCCGACGGGAAAGCGGCTGATGACGGGATAGGGGCGCCCCTTGAAGTACTGGTCCAGCACTTCGTCGATCGTGAAGCTTTTCTTTGGGTCCTCCGCGTTGCAGTCGGTGAAGCGCCCCAGCACAACGCCGGCGCACTTGTCGAGCTTCCCCGCGAGCCGCAGCGTGCTGAGCATGCGATCAATGCGGTAGGGTTCCTCGTGAACGTCCTCGAGGAAGAGGATGTGCCCATCGGTGTCCGGTTCGTAGGGGGTGCCCATGACGGCGGCGACGAGGGAGAGGTTGCCGCCGACGAGTCTGCCTTCCGCAACTCCCGGTGCGATGCAAAGCGTCTGCGTTGTCAGCGAGGTCGTGTCGTAGGTCATTTCCGCGCCGGGTTGTGGCTGTTCGCCGCGCATCATTCGCCAAAAAATCGGCGCGGCGTAAGGGCGATCCTTCACGCTGTTGGCGTAGACGTACTTGGAGTTCGGCGAATGGAAGGTAATGATGTTGGCCTTCTTGCGGATGGAAAGATGGAGGCCGGTGATGTCGCTGTAACCCGTGAAAATTTTCGGGTGCTTGCGGATGTAATCATAGTCGAGTTGATCCATCATGCGCGTGGTGCCGGAGCCGCCGATGGCGCAGAAGATCGCGTTCACCTCCGGATCGCGCCATGCATCCATGATGCCGCGCGCGCGCTCCTCGTCCCCGCCGGACAGGTAGCCCCAGCGTTTGCCGACGTTGGCGGCGGTCTTTACCTTGAAGCCCTGAGCCTCCAGCCCCTTGCGAACCATTTCCAGCGCCTCCATGTCCACAGGGCGCGACGGCGCGACGATCGCGATTGTGTCGCCGGGTTTCAGGGCCGGCGGCTTGATGGGTTTCGCAGCGATGGCGATGATTGGGGCGACAAGCATTGAAAGCAGCAATGGGATGAGGCGAAGGTGACGGATCATGGGTGTCCTTGATGTATAGACATATAGATGTCTATACGTGATGTTATTTCTTTTCCTCGTCCTTGTCCCCGGATTTGGGGGAAGCGGGCTTCATGGTATGGACAAGGACCTGCTTGCCGTCGCGCTCCTCGTAGACCTTTGCCTCGATCGCGCGCTCGCCATCGGGGCCGGGGTTGGCCATGACCTCCTTCATGTAGGGGGCGGCGCCGTAGTAGCGATAGGTGAGCCCGTTCGCGGCGGTGATGAGCTGGGGACGGGTCGGGGCGTCGCGCTTTGCGGTTGCCGACGCGAAGAAGAAGCCCGCGCTTCGAAGGACCCAGGTCTCCGGATCGTCGTCCGACGAGAACTTCAGGTTGTTGTCATCGTCGTCATTGGCGATGGCATTGGGGGAGACCTTCCGCAGCACGGGCATGGGGATTTCCTCGCCGCCAAGGTCTTTGACCTCGATCAGGTGAAAGCGCTTGAATTTGCCTTCCACGATCTTGAAGTAGCGGGTGATCTTTTCCTCGCCGTGCGTGTAGGTGATGGAATGAATCTGCCCGATTGCGGGGCCGAAGGGCTCGCGGGCGGAGGTTGTTTGCGCGTCCTCCTTTTTGGGGGAGGTCTGCGGGGTTTCCGGTGCGGCGATCAAGCCGCTGGCAAAAAGTAGAAAGGAGGCCAGACATAACTTGTTCATGACACCAACGGACCCGCGCATTTCCGCAGTGTCAAGAGGGTGTGGGGTGGTTTGTGTGTTCAATTTTGCTCGCACCATGGCGCGCTTGCTCCCACGGTTCGGGAAACTCTGTCGAAAGGGTCTTTCGATGTCCGCATCCACCACTGGTTTTCGCCGTTTTGTTGCCACGTTCGTGGCAGCCCTGCTTTGCATCACTTTTTCCATCACCTCCGCGCAGGCGAAGAACGTGGAAAAGGGAAGGACACTGCCGGGCATTGATGTGCTTACGAAGCGCGGCTTTGATGTGCTGAAGGGGAAGAGGGTTGGCCTGATCACCAATCACACGGGAATCACGCGGGACAATCGCACGACGATCGATGTGTTGTTCGCGCAGAAGGATTTCAAGCTGACGGCGTTGTTCAGCCCGGAGCACGGCATCCGCGGCACGGCGGATGAAAAAGTTGCCAGCAGCGTAGACGAAGTGACGAAGCTGACGGTGAACAGCCTTTACGGCAAGACGCAGAAGCCAACGCCGGAGATGCTGGCGGACGTGGATGTGCTGGTGTTCGACATCCAGGACATCGGCACGCGTTTCTACACTTACA
>JADZDZ010000216.1 GCA_020850785.1 Candidatus Sumerlaeota bacterium
CAAGAAAACATCTGGCGAGGAGATCGTACTGGAGATCGAAAAGGCCGAACGACTACCGAAGGGATCATCGACGGTTCTGATGCTGAGCGAGGAACACGTCGATGGCGAAGCTGAAGAAGGCGAAGTCAATGGACGAGGTGTTCTGACTACTGCGGAGACCAAAATCATGCCGCGCGACCTGCTCCGCATCAATGCGAGGCCATCGGGGTCTGCTACAGAGTTCTGACAGTGGATGGCGGGTTGGGCGAAATGAACTGGCGGAGAGGGGGGGATTCGAACCCCCGATACAGCTTTAGGGCCGTATAACGGTTTAGCAAACCGTCGCCTTCAGCCACTCGGCCACCTCTCCGCGAGGGACGGTGAGGAAAAGGCCTGATGGCCTGCACGTCAATGGGGAAAGCGTCTCGTTGGGCTCCGGCGGTGGGGGAGGGGCGGTCCGGGTCGGACTATTTTGCCATTTCGGCGGCGGGGATTTTTTTCCACTCCTCTTCCGGCGGAGTGAACTTGATGTGGGAGGGGTCAAATGGCGGGGGGGGCTTGTAGCGGGCGATGACGCGATTCATTGGGCCGGGGTCGTATTGCATGCGGCCGTATTTTTCACGGATGATGGGTGCGAGTTGTTTCGCGTAGAAGGCGGCGAGCAGTTCGTTGGCGGCTCCGTTCAGGTGGCCGTTGTCCAGCACTGCGGGTGTCTTTGCGCCGGGCGCGTTCTCGATCCAGGCAAAGAAGGCGGCTCGGTCGGGGCGGTCGAAGAGTTGCCTTGCGGGATCGACAATCAGTCGTGAGGCGTCGGGTTTCAGGCTGCGAATGACTTCCTGATAGGGAGCGATGGGGGCCCAGGCGGCATCGCCTCCCGCCTCTGCCAGCGGAATCGGATACAGCCATGTGACGCCGCTGATCAGCGTGAAGGCGCCCTGCTTCTTCGCGCGGTGGGCGATGGATTCGAGATTGTGGCGATATTCCTCCGTGGTGCAGCGGGGGCCGTCCCGTCCCTTCGCGTCGCGGTTTGGCGTTGCGATGTAGGTTCGGATCATCCACGCGGGGGCGTTGTCGCGAATGGCGGTGACGAGGCGGCTGTGCTGCGCGACCTGTGCGAGCAGATCGGAAAAGTTCCGAATTCCGCCCTTCTGTGAATCGCGGATGGGGGCGCGCTGCGCATCGCAGGTGCCTATCAGCACGATCACGAAATCGGGGTCGAAGAGCGGCAATTCCACCTTCGCGAGGTTCTTCGCATTCTCGGAGGAAAATCCCGCAACGCCGGCATTTTGGACGCGGAATTTTTTCTCCGGGAATGCGCCGTTCAACTGACGTTCCAGATATTCGGGGTAGGCGTCGAAATGCATGTAGTTGGTGCTGGAATCGCCAAGGCAGAGGATGCGGATTTCGTTCTTTTCCTTTGGCGCCGGATAATCGCGCTCCCCCTTCAAGCCGCGGTTGTTGGTGGTGAAGGTGAGTTCGGGATGTTCAACGCCGAACCATTTGCGCCCGTGTTCAACCTGATGCGCGGGATAGCGCCAGCCAACCTTGTGATCGAGGACGAACATGCCACCGGCGCCGGTGCGTGCGGGCGACAGCAGCGCGCGCGCGGCCAGTTCCATCAGCGCGAGGATCAGCGCCGCGATGGCAACCACCAGCAGCACACGGCGAACGCCGAGACTTGCGCGCGTGGGATTGGTGGGAAGCGGTTGGCTCATCAGAACTGGAAGTAGATGAACGCGTCGCCCTTGCCGCCGAACGCGAACAACATGAGGATGAAAATCGCCGCGATGAGGCCGCCCGCCAATGCGGGAAGGCGCATGGGAAACGGCTCGTCGCTGTGCAGCCGTTCCTGAATCATGTCGAAGGAAAGAACGATGCCGCCATACACGGCGAACCGGAGGATGTTGCTCCAGTCGAACGGTTCGGGCAGTGACACGATTTTTCCAATCATCGTGAAGGCATCGTCAAAATCCTTCGCACGGAAAAAAATCCACGCGAGGCAGACAAGATGGAAGGTTGCGATCACCTTCAGCGCGCGCGCGGGAAAAGTGCGCATCGTAAGCGGAGGCGGCGCGACCTCCGGCGCGTTCTCACCGCGCATCATGCGATGAATCGCCAGATAGATTCCGTGCAGGAAGCCCCACATCACGAACGTCCAATTCGCCCCGTGCCACAGCCCGCCAAGCAGCATTGTCAGCATCAGGTTCCTGTAGGTCTTCTTCAGGCCGTGGCGGTTTCCACCTAGCGGAATGTAGAGATAATCGCGCAGCCATGTGCTGAGGGAAATGTGCCAGCGCCGCCAAAAATCCGTGACGCTGGTGGCAAGGTAGGGCATGCGGAAATTCACCATCAGTTCGATGCCCATCATGCGGCTGATGCCGCGGGCAATGTCGGAGTAGCCGCTGAAATCGCCGTATATTTGAATCGCGAACAGGTACGCTGCGCCAAGAATTTCCAGCCCGCCTGCGGTGGGATCATGCGCGCGCGCGAAACTGTCATTCACGAAAGGTGCAACGGCGTCCGCGATGGCGGTCTTCTTCACGTAGCCCAGCAGCACCAGCCAGAAGCCCGACACAAATCCGTCGGCGGTGATCCTGCGCGGGGTTACGATCTGCGGCAGCAGGTTCGCCGCGCGTTCGATCGGGCCCGCCACCAACTGGGGAAAGTACGCCACGAACAATGCGAAGTCATCGATGCGGCGGATCGGCTTCAGCTTCCCGCGATAGATGTCAATCGCGTAGGACATCGACTGAAACGTGTGGAAGGAAATGCCGATGGGGAGAACGACATCCAGCACCAACGGCGTGAAGGGAATGCCAAGCGCCGCAAGTGCCGCGTGTGCTGAATCGATGAAGAAGTTCGCATACTTGAAGTAGC
>JADZDZ010000217.1 GCA_020850785.1 Candidatus Sumerlaeota bacterium
GCGTTCTCCTCGATGAAAAGCTTCACGCGCTTGCTGTAAAGCTTCTCCGCCGCGCTCGGCGACGTGACGTTGTCGTAGGCCTGAACTGCCAACTTGTCTTGTGCCAGTGCCGATGACCCCGCTACCAACATTGCTGCCAGCAGAACGATTTTCAGAATCTTCATGGCCTTCATATGCTCCTTGCATTGCATGGTTGCGTCATCAAAGACAGTGGCATGGCGCGCGGGGGCGATGACAAACTTTACGGCGGATGCCTTTCGTGAGCTTCCTCGTCATCAGCACCAGCCTGAACGCGAAAAGTCGCAGCCGGATCATGGCGCACGCCGCGCGGGAACACATCCTGGCGAAGGGCCTTTCCTGCGATTTCATCGACCTTCGGGAGGTTCCGCTCCCCTTTTGCGATGTGGCGGGATGCTATTCCGACCCCAACGTCAAAGACGTGAAGGCGCGCATTGCCGCAGCGCGCGGCATCATCATGGCCACGCCGATTTACAATTTTGATGTGAATGCACCCGCGAAAAACATGGTCGAACTGACAGGCAAGGCATGGCAGAATCGCGTGCTCGGCTTCCTCTGCGTGGCGGGCGGAAAGGGAAGCTACATGTCGATCATGAGCCTCGGAAACAGCCTCATGCTGGACTTCCGCACGGTCATCGTGCCGCGCTTCGTTTTTGCCCTGGAAAGCGACATCGCCGTGGACGGGACGCTCAACAACCCCGCCATCGGCGAACGCGTGGTGGAACTGGCCGACACGGTGATTCGGTTTGCGGATGCGCTGCTCCCCGTTTCACCTTAGGCGCATGATCCGCCGATTCTCCATCATCCTCCTCCTTATCCTCTTCGCCTCGTTTGAAATGGCGGCGGCGCAGGACCCCCAGCCCCCTTCGAATGCACAGAATGAAGCCATTCAGGAGGAACTGGGCGAACGTTTCAGGTCATTGATGGAGCTGTTCACCTCACGACGGCTCGAACTGATTCTTGCAGAGTTCACGGAGCCCTTCCAGTTCACCTCCCCCACCGCCTCCCTCGCGACCGACAAGAATTCTCTGGAGAAATATTTCACCGACATCTACAAGAAGGATGTCGGCTACCTGCAACGCATCGAGATCAGTCCCGACGACGTCACTGTGACCGTCATTGATCAGGACAACGCGCTGCTTTCCGGCACCTCCGACGACAAGTATGTTTCCCGCGAAGGCTACGAGTTCAAGATGGAGTCCCAGTGGAGCGCGACCGCGCGCCGCGTGAACAATGAGTGGAAATTTGTGACGCTGAACCACACGACGGACGTGCTGCGCAATCCCATGTACCTTCAGGCGGTCGATCGTTCCCGGCTGCGCCCGCTGGTCTCCGGAATCACCGGCCTGATCATCGGCGTCATCGGCGGATGGGCGTTCTTCACGCTCCGCTCCGGCTCAAAAAGAAACGGCGGAGCCGGGGTCTAGGGCTTCTGGGAAATTGCCGTTTCCGCTTCCTGCGGAGGGCATGCTTTCAATCCACCTTGCAAATACTGTCAATGCGGCTGCGGCGTGGGGGAAGGCCCACCCTTGGGGAACTGCATCGTCTCGTATGATCGCAGGAGTCCACGAGGGTCCTGCTGAACGAGCCGTTGCCACTCGCCATACACGGGATTTGGCAACACAAACCATTCGGTGCCGAACTTGTCACGATTGGCATCCACAACGGCGGCGCGCACGCCGATGGCGGTCGCGGCATCCGCAGTGGTCTTGGGGTGCTGCTTGGGCGTGAAATCACTGGAAAAATCCGCCAAATTGTCGCCAACAAGGAACAGCACGTCGTACTTTTCGCGGATGGCGTCGCGGCGTGCATCCTTGTTCGAGTTGCGATTTTCCTTCAGCCAAAGCTGATGATGATCATCCACTGTCAGGCCATTATGCGCGAGAGCCTTTGTGGCCATTTCCGCATTCGTGCGATTGGACACATACATCAACGTGACGCCAAGTTGTGTCGCAAGATCGAGGAATTCCTTCGCGCCGGGAACAAGGCGCGCGGCCTCCGGATGATGCTCCCATTCCTCCCACAGACGACCGTCATATTCCAGGCCGTGCATCTCCTGAAATGACTGAAAGCAGGAATTGTCGATGATAGTCTCGTCAAGGTCCAGGATCACGGCGGCAGGACGCGAGCCGGGAGCCCGATTCGCCATAAGCTCCTTCACGCGGCGTGACATGGAGTCATACACCTGATAGCAAAGCGCCCGGTACTCCCCGGAAGTTTGTATATACAGATTCGCATCCAGAGTGCGATTCGGAAGATTGATCGGCTTGTAGGGCGCGTTGGGGTCGAATGCTGGCGGTGCCGCAGGGGAAGGAACCGGCGCCGACACCACCACGGGAGTTGGTGCGGCAGCGGGCGGTGCGGCCTGCTGATGGGCGCAGGAAACAAGCGCGGCTGAGAATGTTGCAATCGCGATCACCGAAGCGATGCATGATGAGTGGGTGCGAACGATCATGTGTGTTTTGCCTCTCGAACCGCCAGCACATGAAGCAATGGCGCACGGATGACAAGCAAATTCCGCCCCGATGGGGGCGGAATTCAGGCGAGTCATGCATCTCGTGTTTGCGGAATAGCGGCGCCGTCGGTGCTCCAGCGTCGCCGCTATTTCACGCTGCTCAGGAATTGCTTTAGCTGGTCAATGGTGACGACCTGCGTCGCGCGGCCGAGTTCCTGCGTGTTCGCATTGTAGACGATCCACGTCGGCACGCGATAAATGCCAAGCTGCGAACGAAGCTGCGGCCAGGTCTCCGTGTCCATCCACGCAAACCCCGCCTGCTTCGACAGTTCCGCAAAAGCCGGGTCCTTGAGGATTTGCACCTGCTGGTCGCAGGTCTTTGTGCCTTCCTTGTGGAAGTAGAGGACAAGCGGTTTGCGCGGAGCCTCCGCGATGGAGAATCGCCGGGCGGCATTCAGCGAAAGAAAACCCGGTACCGCCGTTGAAGGAAGAATATCCGCCTTCTGGTAGGTGTAGCTGCCGGTGCGAACCGTCTCCGCCGCCTCCGCCTCATCCTTGTATTCGGCCCTCGCCTTTGCCGAGAGGGTAAACATGAAAACCCCCGGATCAAAGAAATCGGCGGCATTGGGGCCGTCCCCCCCCTTCTTGCGGCCACCGGGTATATACACACGACCACGACGGTAATCCGCTGCGACGGCAAGATAGAGCTTCACCGGCAGGTTGCTGGGGACGCTGGTCCAGTTCTTCAGTCCCCCAAGACCGGGGGTGATGGAAGTGAAGTAGACATCCGAGGAGGGAACTGTTTTCCCCTTCTCGTACGTCTTGGGGCACAACGTCATCAGATAAGGGCCTGCGGACGAGGAAACCCCCATGTAAAAGTTCACGGGAAGCTTCACAGGGTCTTCCTTCCACGGCGCCAGCCGTCCATCGCTGAGGATCGCGGCGGAAAACACACGATTGCTAAGTTTCGAGGTATCGCGCCCTGGAAGACCGCCCCATACCCAAACTTTGCCACCCAAGGTTGCGGCGCTGTGAAACCACAGAGGCGTGGGCATTCTCGGCCCCGCTTCCCACTGCAGAATCTCCCCCGACGGGCCGATTCGCCCCGACATCGTTGCCGCGCTGATCCGCGATGAGATGTCCGCACCACCCAGCACGTGAATATAGCCGGGCGTTGCCACGACCGGGAAATTTGAAAGTCCAACCGTGCTGAACGGCGGCGACTGAATCCACGGGCTCAGGCTTCCGTCCGCCTGCGGCTTCGCATAAATGGCGGTGTTGTACGCTTCGCTTCCATTAGATCCGCCGACAACATACACGACGTCGTTCAGTGCCATGGTGCTGGCGCCGATGTAGCCGCGCTTCTGCGGCATTGCCGTCGTGGGAGTCCACTGGCCAACGGAGCCGTTCGGAAGGAGCGGCGCCTTCAGGACCGTGTTCGTCCAGATGTCCTTGCCCTGAACGCCGCCAAGTTCGCCCCCCATGACATACAGGTAATCGCCGAGAACCACGGAGCCGTGCATCTGGCGATAGGTGGGCAGCATGCCAACCTTGCTGAATGTGAGCTCCTGCTGCGCGGAAATCGGCGCCGCGAACAGCGCCAGAACTGCCATCAGAAGTAGGGTCGTTACGCGATTCACTCGAAAAACCTTCGTGGGGTGGTGCCGATAATGCGCACGCCATTTTCATCCTTCATGATATGCCCATCCAGCAATAGAAAACTAAGGTATCTCCTGATCATTCGAGGCCATGGCGGACCCGGCCGGTTTGCGGCTCCGGGCCATTTACCTTGACACGCTGACATGCATCATCAAAAGAAGCGCGGCCTTTCGCCGGGGGTTTTCGCAACAGCCTCCCAATTTGCAGATTAGATGGTTGATTTTGGCCTATTTATCGCTCACCCATGAAGGCGTCAGACTAAGCATTCATGTACAGCCACGCGCGCGCCAAAGCGCCCTCGTGGGCCTTCATGGCGACGCAGTGAAGATTGCCCTCAACGTGCCGCCGGTTGAGGGGAGGGCGAACGAGGCCCTGCGGCGGTTTTTGGCAGACCTGTTTCACCTTCCATTCTCTCAAATCGCAATAACATCCGGACTGTCTTCGCGGCACAAGACCGTGCTGCTGGAGGGATGCTCTCTGGCTGCGGCGCAGGGCGTTTTGTCCGCGGCGGGAATCACTGCCGCAGGAACCGAAGTTGGCTCATCCGCCTGATCCATCCTGAAAGGAATTTTGCATGGGACTTTACGAACAGATTCAGGAATCGGTGGCTGCGATTCAATCCCGCATCAAGGGGAAGCCGAAAGTCGGCGTGATCTGCGGCACGGGCATGGGATCGCTGGGTGACCAGCCGGAGGCGCTGATCAAGATTCCCTACGGCGAAATTCCGCATTTCCCGACCTCCACCGTGGAAAGCCACGCGGGCTTCCTGTGCAGTGGTCGGCTGGCGGGAAAGGAGGTGCTCGTGATGCAGGGGCGCTTCCATCGCTACGAAGGCTATTCCATTCAGCACATCACCTATCCCGTGCGCGTGATGAAGGCGTTGGGTGTGGAGGTGCTGATCATCATGAATGCGGTCGGCAGTGTGAATCCGCTGATTCCCGTCGGCGCGCTGATGATCGTCACGGATCACATCAACCTGATGGGCGAAAATCCGCTGATCGGGCCGAACGACGAGCGTCTGGGGCCGCGCTTCCCGGACATGAGCGAGCCCTACAACCGCGAGTTGATCGCGCGCTGGGAAAAGATCGCCCTGGAAAAGAAAATCAAGACCCACCGCGGCGTGCTCGTGGCGGTTACCGGCCCGAATCTGGAAACGGCGGCGGAGTACCGCATGTTCCAGCGCATCGGCGCCGATTGCGTCACCATGTCAACCATCCCGGAGGCGATCGTCGCCGCGCACGCGGGCCTGAAGACCGTGGCGCTGAGCACCATCACCGACGCCTGCCTGCCCGATGCGCTGAAGCCCGCGCTGCTGGAGGAAATCATCCACGTCGCCAACAGCAGGGAGGCGGATCGCGTGGCACTGGTGAAGGGACTGATCGAATCGCTGTGATCTCCCACGGTGAATCCATCTTTCGCGGCATGGCGCCTTCCCCAACTTTCCTCCCACACCGGGAGGCCGAAGTAACCTCGTTCGTATTTGAAGTGGCTTTCCCATCTGAAATGCATGCGCGGGCGGCAAAAGCCACGCGCCACCAAAAATGACTTCCGAACAACCGTTGGACTACAGCACCACCGTCAACCTTCCCAAGACGGATTTCCCACAGAAGGCCAACCTTCCCGAACGCGAACCGCCACGCGTGGGAAAATGGCAGGCGCTGGACGTCACGGGCCGCGTCGCCGCGCGACACGATCGTCCCAATTATGTGCTGCATGACGGGCCTCCCTACGCCAACGGTGACATCCACATTGGCCACACGCTGAACAAGGTGCTGAAGGACATCATCGTCCGCTACAAGGCGATGAAGGGATTCCGCGCCCACTACGTTCACGGCAGCGACTGCCATGGTCTTCCCATCGAGCAGAAGGTGGTGGACAAGCTGCGCGCGGAGAAGACCTACGCGGACAAGACGCCGCTGGAAATTCGCAAGCTGTGCGCGGAGTACGCGACCCACTGGGTGAAGACGCAGCACACGCAGTTCCAGCGCCTCGGCATCGGCGGCGAATACGAACACTCCTACATCACCATGGACCCGCGCTTCGAAGCGGCGCTGCTGCGCGGCTTCCGCAAGCTCGTGGAGAAAGGCCTCGTCTACAAGGGGCTGAAGGTTATCCATTGGGATCCGATTTTCGAGACGGCGCTGGCCGAGGCGGAAATCGAATATGAAGAGAAGCACGTCTCGCCATCCATCTATGTGAAGTTTCCCTTCAAGTCGAAGCCGCCCGTTCCCGCGCTGCAGGACGGCGCGAGCATCGTCATCTGGACGACCACGCCATGGACGCTTCCCGCCAATCTGGGTGTCAGCGTTCATCCCGAATTCGACTATGTCGCGTACCGCGTGAACAACGACACGCTGGTGATCGCGCGCGCGCTGCTCGACAAGTTTGTCGAGGATACGGGTCTGGCGGGCGGATCGATTGTCGCGGAGTTCAAGGGGGCGGTGCTGGATCGCCAAGTCGCCGCGCATCCGCTTATTGAAGGAAAAGATTCGCTCCTCATGCTGGGCGATCATGTGACGCTGGATCAGGGCACGGGTGCGGTGCACACGGCGCCGGGCCATGGCGTGGAGGACTTCGCCATCGGCAGGAAATACGGCCTCGAAGTGTTCAATCCGGTGGATGAGAAGGGGCAGTTCTCCGCACTGTATCCCGACATGCAGGGGATGAACGTCTTCAAGGCACACCCCGTCATCATTGAAAAGCTCCGGGAGAAGGGAATCCTCCTCGGCCATCGGGACTACACGCACAAGTATCCCTACTCATGGCGCTCGCGAAAGCCGGTGATCATGCGTGCCACGGAACAGTGGTTCATGTCCATCGAGGACGGCGGCCTGCGCGATCTGGCGCTGAAGACCTGCGATGACGTGCAGTGGATTCCCTCCTGGGGGCGCGATCGTATATACAACATGCTCGCCACGCGGCCGGACTGGTGTCTGTCGCGCCAGCGCGCGTGGGGAATTCCGATTCCCAGCATCATCGATCGGCGCACAAACAAGGGAATCCTCAACGTTGAGTTGATCGACAACTTCATCAGCATCGTGCAGAAGGAAGGCACCGATGCGTGGTATCGTCGTCCGCTGACGGATTTCCTGCCCGCAGGCCTGCAGGCGGACGCGGCGCATCTGGACAAGGAATACAACACGTTCGACGTGTGGTACGATTCGGGGTCCAGCCATCTGGCGGTGCTGAACGAGGATTATGGGCTGACGTGGCCCGCCGACCTTTACCTGGAAGGGGCGGACCAGCATCGCGGCTGGTTCCAACATTCGCTCTGGGTGGGCCTTGGCGTGAAGGGTTCGTCCCCTTTCCGCGCGGTGCTGACGCACGGCTTCGTGCTCGATGAACAAAAGCGCCCGATGTCCAAGTCGCTCGGCAACGTGATCAGTCCGCTCGACGTGATCAAGAACAGCGGCGCGGATGTGCTGCGGCTGTGGGTGACCTCCGAAGACTACCGCGGCGACATCTCCATTTCGAAGAACGCCATCGCGCAGATGTCCGAATCCTACCGCAAGGTTCGCAACACACTGCGCGCGGTGCTTGGAAACCTCTTCGATTTCGATCCCGCCACCGACCGCGTGCCCTATTCGCAGCTCGCGGAGGAGGACCGCTGGGCTCTGGCGTCGTTGAACGAACTGACGCGCCGCGTCGGCGAAGCCTACGAGAAGTTCGAGTTCCATCGCGTCTACCACGACGTGAACAACTTCTGCGTGCGCGAACTCAGTTCGCTGTATGTGGACATGACGAAGGATCGCCTCTACTGCTCGGCGCCGAATGATCCGGTTCGTCGCGGCAGCCAGACGGTGTTTCACGAGATCGCGTCCGTGCTGACACGACTGATCGCGCCAATCCTTGTCTTCACCGCCGATGAAGCGTGGGAACTGATCCGGAAGGATGCGAATGCGTGCGTCCACCTCGCGGATTTCCCCGAACCGAGGGCGGAATGGGCCGACGCGCCGCTTCTGGAGAAGTGGGAGCGCCTGCTGGCATTGCGTGCGGAAACGACCAAACGCATCGAGCCGCTGCGCCGCGAGAAGGTTGTCGGCACCTCGCTGGAGGCGGTGGTGCGCATCAGTTCCTCCGACGCGCAGACAATCCAATTCCTCCGCGCGAACGCCGCCGTGTTGCCAACGCTCCTCATCGTCTCGCAGGTCATCATCGACGAAGCTGCCGGCGGCACAGTGGTGGAGGAATTGGCATCGCAGGGCCTGAAGCTGGCGCTCGATGTCACCCGTTCCGGAAATGAAAAATGCCCGCGCTGCTGGAGGCGGGTGGTTGTGCAAAAGGCTGGTTCACAAACCAACGATCTGTGCGACCGATGCGCAGACGTGATGAGGAGGATGAACTGACGTGAAGAAGAAAGCTGCAGCCCCACCGACGAAAAAATCCAGCACCGCAAAGACCGCGGAGAAGCCGAAGAAGACTGGCCCGCCCACCGCGCAAAAAAGCAGCGGCGGCTCAAAAGCCTCATCTGCAAAACCGGCGTCAAAGCCTGCCAAAGCCCCTGAAAAAAAGACCCCGAAAGCAACAGCATTGAAACCCACGAAAACCGCGCCAGCAAAGGCTGCTGAAACGAAGCCCGCCAAGAAGGCGGCAGCGCCCGCAAAATCCCCGGCCACGGCAAAGGCCGACGCAAAGAAGAAGGGCGCTGCCCCCAAAGCAGCCGCCACCGCGAAGCCCGCTCCGCCAGCGAAGGAATCGCCCAAGAAGAAGACTGCGGAGAAGTCGGCCACGCCTGCGGGAAAAGAGGCCACCAAGGCCCTCAAAAAGACTCAGGCAGCGGGCGCCGCAGGAAGCGACAAGCCGGAGGCCGCCGTGAGCGCCGTCAAGACACGCAGCCACCACCTCATGAAAATTCTCGCACTTCGCGAAGCCCGCAAAGTGAAGAAGCCCGAAGACCTTCACGGCGCTGGCCCAACCGCCATTGTGAAGGGGAAGCCCGCTGCCGCAGCCGCACCGGAGCCGCCGAAGAAAAAAAAGAGGGTCATTCGCAAGGCGCCTTACAACAAGAGCGACCTGAAGGACCTGCGGAAACTGCTCTCCGACGAACGCGAACGCCTGCTGAGCGACCTGCGTTCGCTGGACGACCTCGCGGACAGCAACAAGGAAACAACGCACGCAACGTTCTCCAGCCATCAGGCCGATGCGGCCTCCGACAGCGCGTCGCTCGAAAGCACCTTCATCCAGCGCCGCATGGAGGAAGAACGATTCGCATGGGTGACGGAAGCGTTGGTGAAGCTGGACAAGGGAACCTATGGCTTGTGCGACCTGTGCGCCGATGAGCCGGCGGGGCTTTGCACAACCTGCCCCTTCATCCCCATCGACCGCCTGCGCGCGAAACCACACGCCAAGATGTGCGTTCCCATCCGAATGCAAATGGAGAAACGCGGCAAACGCTGACCAGCATCAGCCGCGTGACGTGCTGCAACAATCGCAGTGAAGTGCTCACTCCTCGTTGAGGCGTTGCAGGGCCTTGCGCACGCGTTCCTGCGTGATGCTCTTCGGCAGCCTCCCCCATTCGCCCAGGGACACCCAGCGCGCTTCCACATGCCGCGAAGGCACGATTGTTTTCCGAATGCGCACGCACGATGCCTCCACCACATGAAGTGTGATGTTGCTGCGCATGACGGTGTGCCTGACTACCAGCAGTTCCCTTCCACATTTCACGCGCAGGTCGGCGAGTTCCCGCATTGCACGCACCGCCGCATCGGGGGGTTCCTCGTCCTTTTCCACGACGACGCGCGGCAGTTCCCACATGTTCGCGAAGCTCCCGCTGCTCCCGCGCAGAAGCACCAGCACTCGCTGGTCGGCATCCCGCAACACCACCGCCGCTTCGCGCACTCCGCTCATTTTCTCCTTCGCCTTGATGCACGGATACTGCGCCTGAGTCGCTGACCGAAACGCGGCGCACTCCGTTGCAACAGGACAAATCGGGCAGGACGGATCACGCGGCGTGCAGATCATGGCGCCAAGTTCCATCAACGCCTGATTAAAATCACCGGGGCGCGCGGCGGGAACGAGCGCCTCCGCGTGCGCGCGCAGTTTCTTCTTCCCTGCCGCGCTGTTGATCTCCTCCCCGATTGTATAGACACGCGCCAGCACCCGCCCCGCGTTCGCGTCGACGAGCGGAACACGCTCTCCGTGCGCAATCGACGCAACGGCGGCGGCCGTGTATTCCCCAAGGCCGGGAAGCTTCAGTAACTCACTGTAACTGCACGGCAGCGCATCGCCTGCCTGCACCGCAGCCCGGTGCATGTTGCGCGCACGCGCGTAGTAGCCGAGGCCCGTCCACTCATGAAGCACATCCGCCAGCGGCGCCCGCGCGAGGTCCCGCAGCGTCGGCCAGCGCTGGAGGAACCGCCGCCAGCGCGGCTCCACCGCCTTCACCGTGGTCTGTTGCAGCATCACCTCCGACAGCCAGATGGCGTAGGGGTCCTTCGTCCTTCGCCACGGCAGGTCGCGCTTGTTGGCGTCATACCACTCAAGCAGCGCTTCCGCGAATGGACGTGATCTCAATCGCGTCGGTCGTCTCGCCACCCTTCGCCTACTGCGCCAGTTCCTGCAGGATCGCCTTCCTCAAGGCAATCACCGGCTTTTCATCCACGTAGCCATTCTGGAAAACTGCGAACACCAGCGTCGATCCATCCGCGCGATCCACGTAACCGGCAATCGTGTTCACCGCCGCCATGCCACCGGGCTTCGCGTGAATCGTCTTCACGGAGCGCCCATCGCGAAGCTTCGCGCCGTAAACGGGGAAGGAATCCTTGTACACCTTGAAGTCCCTGTGCGTCGTCATCCAGCGCAGCAGCTTCACGGTCCCGCGCGCGCAAACAAGGTCGTAGCGCGACAAGCCCGACCCGTCAACGATGCGGAAATCGCCCTCGTCCAGCGCGGGTTTTTCCCGCAGCCAATTCGTGATGAACTTTGCGCCGTCCGGCCAATTGCCCTGCGTTGCTCCGCCGGCGATGGCAAAGTGATGAATCAGCATTTCGCCAATGGCATTTTCACTCACCTTGTTGAAGCGCGTCACCATTTCCGCGAGAGTCTTCGATTCGATTTCCGCCACGATCTTGTCATCACTGTGGGGCGACGTGCCGCTCTCCCCGCCCACGACGATTCCCTGATCCTCCAACATGGCCGACAACACCTCCGCGACCCACAAGTCCGGCTCATGCATCGTGAGCGCCCGCGTCGTCTCACCCGCTTCCGCAGACGTGCTCCCCCGCACTTCAAACGAATCCGTGAAGGGAGTCCGCGTGACCTCAAGCGCGGTCTTTGTCCCCGGCTCCTGCTTCTGAAGAAAAACATACGGCCGCTTCATCGCGGGCGTGAGGGTGATGGACATGCTCTTTCCATCCCACGCCGCCTTCGCCCGCAGCACGTTGTAGTTCATCATCATCGCGCTGACGCTCATCTGATAATCGTCAGGATCATCATCCCACATCCAGCCCGGCCCCTTCAGCGGCGGCGCGAACAACGCGCTGTCCACGCGAACGGTGCCTTTCACACTGCTGAGCCCGTGGTCCTTCGCCTGCTTCACCAGCGCAGCAAGGTCGGCATCGGTGAACATCGCATCGCCACCGGCAATCAGGACCAAATCCTGGCGCGCGCGAATTGCCAGTTTTGTCTTCCACCGTTTGTCCGCGCCAAAGGTATCAAGCGCACAAGCCGACGTGTAGGTTTTCAACACGGAGGCCGGCGTGAAGAGCTGCCCGCTGTCGCGGTCGAAAATCACCTCGCCGGTTTTTGCATCCACCACGTAAACCGCCAACCGCGTGCGCAGCGGAGCGGGACTGTCCGCAATCACCTTCGCAATTCGCTCCCCCAGCGGCTGGGCAGGACAAACACCCGCCGCCCCCAGAACACCCATGGCGAACAAGACCCAGAAAATTGCACCCTTCAGGCATCGCATCGCGAAAACTCCGTCGGCAAATTGTGACACTTCAATCATTGAAACGGACCCGCAAACCCGCAAGGCCCAAGATCATATCATATTTCGCCACAGTCGGCAAAAACCCTGCTCTTCCCCCTTGACGCGGGGGGCCGCCCTCACGACTCTCACCATCCCTCTGCGGTGGTGACAGCTGCGGAGCGCTGGGCGGATAGCTCAGTTGGTTAGAGCACCAGCCTTACAAGCTGGGGGTCACAGGTTCAAATCCTGTTCCGCCCACCAAGCTTTCCAAGGCCGGTGGAATCTGACGGAAGACATAGCCTTATCGCGGGGGCGTAGCTCAGTTGGTTAGAGCGTCGGCCTGTCACGCCGAAGGTCGCGGGTTCAAGTCCCGTCGCTCTCGCCATTTTTTCCACTTCAACAACCAGTTTACCACCACGCAATCAGCGCGCGATTCCACGCGTCATGCGATCGGCCACCTTCAAAATGACGTGGCTATTTCGAGATTTGGGTACGCTTTTTTAGTGGCGTGGGCGTCCCGCCCGCGCAATCTCTGGATGGCTACAATCTTTAGAAAAATGCTCTAAAATTTCCAGATCTGTTCCGAGGTGCCGCAGGGCACGCCGACGCGCGCCCTGACCCAAGGCCGAGGCTTCCGCTTACTTCCCGAACGCCAGAGTCTGGCGTCGATCGGGACCGACGCTCACCATGTCGATGGGAACGCCCATGAGTTCCTGCAAACGCAGGACATAGTCGATCGCCGGCTGGGGCAGCTTGCCCGCCTCGCGAACGTGCGACAGGTCGCATTCCCAGCCCTTCATCGTTTCGTAGATTGGCTTGCACTGGTCGATATCAGAGACGTCGAAGGGAAGAAGATTCGTGCGCCCCGATGGGGTTTCATAGCCAACACAGATGGGAATTTCAGAAAGAATGCTCAGCACGTCCAGCTTCGTGATCACAATCCCGGTGCAGCCCGACACCTGAATGGCGCGACGCACCGCAGGCGCATCGAACCAGCCGCAGCGGCGTGCGCGCCCCGTGGTGGCGCCAAACTCGCCCCCCTCCTTGCGGATGCGCTCGCCAACTTCATTCTTCTGCTCGGTAAGCATGGGGCCTTCGCCAACGCGGGTGGTGTAGGCCTTCACGATCCCAAGAATGTTGTTAATATGGCGCGGGCTGATGCCGAGCCCCGTGCAGGCGCCGCCAGGCGCGGGGCTGGATGACGTGACGTAGGGGTAGGTTCCGAAATCAACGTCCAGCAGAACCCCCTGCGCGCCTTCCGCCAGAATATTCTTTTTGCTGGCGATGGCGTTGTTCATGTAGGTGACGGTGTCGCTCAGCATCGGCTTCAGGCGCTCGCCGCACTTGAGCAACTCTTCCAGATGCGCCTCCACGTCAACCGCCTCGACGCCGAAAAACTTCGTGAGGACCTCATTGCAGTAGGCGCCGAATTCCCGGTACTTCCGCACAAAGGTATCCTTGTGCCGCAGATCGCAGGCGCGGATGCCGCGTCGCGCCATTTTTTCCGCGTAGGCGGTTCCGATGCCTCGCCCCGTGGTGCCGATTTTCTTGGCGCCCAAGCTGGTTTCGCGGGCGCGGTCAAGGATGCCGTGCTGCGGCAGGATCACATGGGCCTGTTCGCTGATGAGGAGCTTCCCCTCAACCTCGAAACCGTTCCCTTCGATCTCGTTGATTTCCTTCACAAGCCCCACAAGGTCCACCACCACGCCGTTGCCGATGACGCTTACCACCGCATCGTGGAGGATGCCGGAGGGAATAAGATGCAGGACGTACTTCTCGCCGTTGATGACGACGGTATGGCCCGCGTTGTTGCCCCCTTGATAGCGCGCAACCACGTCCATCTTCGAGGACATATAGTCCACGATTTTTCCCTTTCCTTCATCTCCCCACTGACAACCTACGATGACCGTAACGGGCACTGGTGCGTTCCTACCGTACGTTGGATTTTTTCACTGCCAAGTTCGGGATTCCACACCCGGACCGAATGCATTCCGCAGGAATTGAATTCCATGCTGAAAATGCAACAGGCCGAAATGGGAATGCCGGTGAAACAGGCGGGACAACCAATTTGTTCCCAATGATTGGCGCCCCATTGTTGAACAAAGTGAAACCGCCCCGACATAGCGCCGGGGCGGTTGGTATTTCATCAACGGTTTCGACGATCAGGTCTTGTCGTCGTCGTTCTTCTTCGACCCGTTGTCGTCATCGAGGAGTTCGTCTTCCTCGAAGCCAAGGTCGTCGTCGCCGTCTTCAAAGTCGCTGAAGTCGTCGTTCTCTTCATCGAATTCGCTGCGCGAACGCATCAGGCGAATGATCAGGAAGATGATCACAAGGACGACGACGATGATGACCACAAAGCGCCAAATCTTGGAGGAGCCACTATCCGCGAGCTTCTTCGCCTCTGCGTCCTTGATCTGCTGATCCTTGAGGTTCAACTGATCCTGCAGGGACTTGATCTTGCTGGTAAGGTCCGCCACCTTGGCGTTGGAGGCGATGATGCTCTCCTGCGCCTGACGCACACCGGTCATCGCGGTGTCATTGGCGGCCTTCATGTCCGCCGCAGCGTTCTTCAGGTCGTTCAGGTCCTTGCCAATTGTCTGAACAAGGTTCTTCTGGTCCTGTGACAATTCCTTGATTTGTTTCTCTTCCTTGCTTTCGCCGCAACTGGTCAGCATGAGTGCAGCCGCCAGAAGCACCGGCAGGAACCGTAAGAATTTCACAGTACAACCTCCAAAAGACCCTTAAGAGGGCGGGTGTCAAGACTCGGTAAAATACCGCAAAACAAGGGTTGGATGCGACGCCGTGGCGGCATTTGGGTCAAGCACTTTCCCCGGTGTCCGTGGCGGTTGTGTTTGGCGAATTTCCCGGTTTTTTAGCCTTTGGGGTCGCCAGTGCATCCATTTCCCGCAGCAGGTTTTCGAGCATCCGCCGCGCGGCGGGGTGCCTTCGCGCCGCCAGCGCCTCCGCCACTTCCTGACGCAAATCCCCCTCCGCTGCTTCCCGGATTTCCCGGAACCACACCCCCTCCACCATCCCCTTTTCGCAGCGGTTTCCGCGAAGCAATCCCCTCCAGCCGTCCAGCACCAGC
Source organism: Candidatus Sumerlaeota bacterium (assembly GCA_020850785.1). Classification (GTDB taxonomy): domain Bacteria; phylum Sumerlaeota; class Sumerlaeia; order SLMS01; family SLMS01; genus JADZDZ01. The sequence goes on from JADZDZ010000217.1 coordinate 15,130, forward strand.
ACCGACGGGGAAGCATAGAGCAACGTGGAGGTTTCCTGCGCGAAATCCCGCTGTCCGCGCCAAAGCGCGAACGGCCTCCCCCGCCGCGCCATCCGTCGCACCTGATCGGGATGGAGCAGTTGCGCCTCCCAAAGGTCCGGACGGTGCGTCTTCGTCCGAGCGAGGGCGTCATGCTCCCGCCATCGCTCAATTTCCGCGTGATTGCCCGATTTCAGCACATCGGGGATTCGACGCCCTTCAAAAATTTCCGGCCGCGTGTAGTGGGCGCCCTCCAGCAAGCCATTCATGTAGGAATCGTTGGGGGCGGAGGCGGCGTTTCCCAGCACCCCCGGAATCATGCGCGCAATCGCGTCGATCATGGTCATGGCGGGAAGCTCGCCACCCGTCAGGACAAATTCCCCCAGGGAAATTTCCTCATCCACGCGGGTTTCAATCAATCGTTCATCCACGCCCTCATAGTGCCCGCAGACAAACGCCAGATTCCCGCGCTGCGCCAGTTCGATGGCCTTCTGCTGGTCGAAGATTTTCCCCCGCGCGGACGTCAGGATCACATGGGGGCGCGTGGCACTGCCGGGCGCGCCGATGGTGGCATCCATCGCCGCCGCCAGCACATCCGCCCGCAGGATGATTCCGCCGCCGCCGCCATAGGGCGCATCGTCCACCGTGGCGTGCCGGTCGGTGGCGTAGTCGCGGAAGTTGACAACGCGAATGGAGAGCGCGCCCGCCTGCTTCGCGCGGCCAAGGATTGATTCGCCCAGCGGCCCGTCAAACCACTGGGGAAAGAGCGTGAAGACGGTTATGTTCAGGAGGGGCTTCCCAACGTGTCATCGCTTGCGGTGGCGCGCTCGCGCACCTTCCCGGCGGCCCGGCGCGCGTGTTCCTCCTCCGATGCGAAGAATGCCCTCGCGGCGGAGAAAAGTTCGCTCTGGGCCGTCAGCACGTGCACGGCGAAGCGCGGATCGAAGCGTTCCAGCCTCCGCACGTAGCGGGCGGCGGCGGCGCGTTTGAATTCAGCAAGAAGTCCCATGGCTGCGAATTCCTCTGCGGTGAAGTTGGCAAAAATCGCATCAGGAAACAAGGCCAACGATCACGCGCTTGCGCAACTACGGGCGTGAAACTGTGCGAATTGTCTTTGCACACATCCATATTTCGTCAAAACCATCCGCCATGTCGCATGACCTGAAAACAACCCTCCCCCCTTTCCTGTCGGAACTTTCCGCGCGCGTGATCCTGTGCGATGGCGGAATGGCCACC
>JADZDZ010000218.1 GCA_020850785.1 Candidatus Sumerlaeota bacterium
CGTGCGGGGCTTCCATGGGCGACAACTACGGCCCCATGATCGTGTCATTGAAGCCGTTTCCCGCAAAGGACCTTGCAAAGAAAAAAATTGCCGTTCCCGGCACGATGACCTCCGCGTTTCTGGCGCTGAAACTTTACCTCGCCGCCGATCAATTTGACTACGTCGTCATTCCTTTTGATCAAATCATGGACGCGCTGCGCGAAGGCCGCGCTGACTGCGGACTCCTCATCCACGAAGGCCAGCTCACCTACGAAAGCGAAGGCTTCGTGAACATCGTAAACCTCGGCGAATGGTGGTATGACCAGACCGGCGGCCTGCCGCTGCCGCTCGGCGCGAACGTGGTGCGCAAGTCACTCGGCCCGGAAATGCTCACGAAGATCAACCGCGTGCTGCGGCGCTCCATCGAATACGCGCTCGACCAGAATAACCGCCACGACGCCGTCGGCCATTCGCTGCAATGGGCCCGCGGCATGGACCATTCGCTCGCTGATGAATTCGTGGGCATGTACGTCAACGACCTCACGATGGATTTCGGGGAACGCGGGCGCGCGGGCGTGCGCAAATTCCTCGCGGAGGCCCACCGCCTCGGCTTTATTCCGAAGCCGGTGGAACTCGAATTCGTTAGTTGATGCAACATCCGCCCGCCGGAGGCGAAGCCGCTTGGCTTGCCGCCTGCGAAACGCTTGTAAACCATTTAATCCCAATGCCCTAAACCAGCGCGCCCCTTCGGGGGCGTGATTTCATTGACGCATGCGCCGGGCGGCGGGAAAAGTTTGACTCCGCTGGCCGCCGTGAGCCGCTGGCACCAAAATATCCTATGGCGAGTACATGAATAAGAACACAGTCCTATTCATCATTGTTTGTGTCGTCGCGTATTCATTTTTCTTCTATCAACAGAACAAGAAGGAACAGGCCTATCAGGCGGCCTTGAAGAAATACGAGGCGGACAAGGCGGTCTGGGTTGCGCAGGCGGAAGCCCGCAAGACCGAGCGCGACGAGGCGCTGAGGATCCTGAAGGAGACACAGGCGAAGATCGCCGCGTCTGCCGATGCAGCCACCACCGCCACGCTGACAACCTCCGCCGATGGCGGAGTCACCATCTCCAGCCAGCGCGAACTGCTTACGAAGGTTTCCACCGTCAGCACCGCGCCAACCCACGAGGTGGACCTCAAACTTTACCGAATCGTCTTCAGCGAACTTGGCGCCCGCGCCGTCGACTGGGAAATCAAGTCCTCCGAATATGTTCGCAACCTGCTTCCCGGTGGCGGACGCAATGATCTGACAAATGTTCCGCTGATCCCGAAGGTTGGCGATCCCGACACGCGCTCGTGGCCCTTTGAACTCAACGGCACCACGGCACGCGACTTCAACGACGTGCTCTTCACGATGACGCAGGAGAAGGAAAATGACGGTGTCCGCGTCACCTTCACCTCCGACCCCAAGGACGACATGATTGTTGTGAAGGAATTCTTCCTGCGCAATGATTCCTATGTCGTGGACCTGAAGGTGACCTTCAAGAACGGCACCACCACGCGCAAGCGCCTTGGCCGCGAAAAGGGTGTTGGAATCGGTTGGTATGGTGGCTTCGGCGAACCGGAAGCCGTTGATCGACTGCACGGCACCACGAACACCGTTATCGCCGTCGATGATTCCATCCGCAGCAAGTCCATCCACCGCGACGACGCAGCCCCCTACGTTCTGGACAGCAACAGCGGGCGCATCGACTGGGCCGGCGAAGAACGCAAGTTCTTCACCTTCCTGCTCATCCCCGACGCGGCTAATCCCGTGCAGTCTCTGGAAGCGGGCTTTGAAAAGAAGAACGACGATCCCGCCTATCAGGTGAAGGGCGTAAACGCGCCCGTTTCCCTCCAGATTCGTCACGCTTCGAAGGATTTGGATCCCGGCGAATCCTACTCATTGTACTATCAGATTTACGCGGGTCCGAAGAACCGCGAGGCAATGAAGGATGACAAGTTCAAGATCGCGCCCGGCGCCGTCAGCCCCCGCAAACTGATCTTCCACGAAATTCCCATGAAGATGAACTTCATGCGCGGGCCATCCCACTGGCTTCTCAGCCTCATGATCTGGCTGCACAAGCTTCTTGGCACCTGGGGCATTGCGATCATCTGCACCACCATCGTCGTGCGAATCCTCATCTATCCCATGACGCACTGGGCGATGAAGAATCAGGCCCGCACCATGGCGGAGCAGGCGAAGATTCGCCCCGAGATGGAGGAAATCAACCGCAAGTACAAGAACGACCCGATGAAGAAAAATCAGGCGATGATGCAGCTCTGGCGCGATCACAAGATCAACCCGCTCGGCGGAATGCGCGGATGTCTTCCCATGCTGCTGCAAACGCCAATCTTCATGTCGCTCATCGTGATCTTCGACCAATCGGTGGAGCTGCGCGGCCAAAGTTTCCTGTGGATCGCAGACCTCTCCCAGCCCGATCGCCTTCTCGACTGGGGCGTGCATGTCCCGCTGATCGGAACTTCGCTCAACATCCTTCCCATCTGCATGGCCTTCACGAACTACTTGCAGATGAAGATCATGCGAATGCCCGCCAGCGACCCCACGCAGGAGGCCATCCAGAAGCAGATGTCGTACATGATGCCGGTCATGTTCCTCTTCTTCCTCTACAACCTTCCCTCCGGCCTCAGCCTTTACTGGTTCATCAGCAACTGCTTCAGCATCGGCCAGAGCTACCTGACGAAGAAAATCATCGCCGATCACATGAAGGAACACGAGGCCCGGAACAAGTACACCATCGAAAGATCACCGGCCTGACGCACGTCAATTCCCCGGCACCGGCGTAGTAAGGCGCCCTGCCGTTTACGAAAGGTGGACACCATGCACCAGCAGGAAATCTTGGCGCGCTCCCAGGAAGACGCAATGAACCGCGCCGCAAAGCTGATGGAAGTCGAAGTCGGCGAACTTGAAGTCTTGGAGGAATATGAGCCTGACACACAGGACCTCGAAGACTTCCAGAAAGCCGAAAACCTCCCAGAACTTCCAAAATCCGACGAGGTCACGCTCTACCTTGTCCGCATTGCCTTCGCGCATTATGTGAAACGCGCGCAGGAATTCACCCAGGGCCTCATCGAGCGCTTCGCCCCCGGCTCCAAGGCCGAAGCCATCCGCTTCCGCAACCTGATCATCATCCGTCTGGATGTTCCGGAGGCCTCCATCCTCATCGGCAAACAGGGCGCCACGCTCGATGCGCTTCAGCACGTCGTCGTGCGGTGCCTGCTCACCGAGGACGAGGACTTCCCCGACGTCATGTTGGACATCGAGAATTATCGCGAAAAGAAACTCGTTCGCCTTGAACGCGAGGCTCGCAACGCCGCCGACCGCGCCACGCGAACGGGCCGCAAGGTCCCCCTGTCCCCCATGTCCCCTGCGGAACGAAAGTTCATCCACAACTGCCTGAAGGAAATGGAAGGCATTCGCACCGAAAGCCGCGGCGAGGACCGTGGCCGCCACATCGTCGTCGAATCCACCAATCCCGCCGCCCGCGGCGGACGCGGCGGCGGTGGCCGTGGCGGCTTCAACCGCAATCGCGGTGGTGGCGGTGGCGGAAATCGCGGCAACGGCAACCGGGACTTCAACCGCGGCGGCAATCGCGACCGCGATGGCAACCGCGCCGATGACAATCGTGGAAATCGCGGCGGCAACCGTGGACGCGATGGCGGCTTCGTGCCAACGCCGCGCCCCCGCCCCAACATCACCGACGAGCAGCGCAGCCTGCTTTACGGCAACGTGGGTCAGGACAGCGCTCAGGATTTTCAGGACACCGAACTTGAGGAACGGAAATCGCTCCTGCCGGAGTATCGTGACAGCGACGACCGCGGAAACCACTCCGACGCCAAAATGGCCGACGAACTTGAATGACCGCCCCGGAGGCGCATCCTTATTGCCTTCCGCCCACGCTTGACGTCCACTGACACAAATTCTCGAAAGGCACCACAATGGCCAAAATATACAACGACATCACCGAAACCATCGGCAACACCCCGCTTGTGAAGCTCAACAAGGTCACTGACGGCGCCCCCGCCACCATCCTTGTGAAGTGCGAATTCTTCAACCCCCTCGCCAGCGTCAAGGACCGCATCGGCCTTGCCATGATCGAAGCGGGCGAACGCGAAGGCAAGATCAAGAAGGACACGATGATCATCGAGCCGACCTCCGGCAACACCGGCATCGCCCTCGCCTTCGTCTGCGCCTCCAAGGGCTACAAGCTCACGCTCACCATGCCCGAATCCATGTCGAAGGAACGCCGCTACCTCCTGCGCATGCTCGGCGCGGAAGTCGTCCTCACACCCGCCGCCAAGGGAATGAACGGCGCCATCGCCAAGGCAAAGGAACTGATGGCCGCAAACCCCAATTCCTACATGCCGCAGCAGTTTGAAAATCCCGCCAACCCGGAAATTCACCGCCGCACCACCGCAGAGGAAATCTGGCGCGACACCGACGGCAAGGTGGACATCATCGTTGCCGGCGTCGGCACCGGTGGCACCATCACCGGCGTTGCCGAAGTCATCAAGCAGCGTAACCCCAAGTTCCGGGCCGTTGCCGTGGAACCGGTCGATTCAGCCGTCATCAGCGGCGGAGCCCCCGGCCCCCACAAGATTCAGGGCCTCGGCGCCGGCTTCATCCCGCGCAACCTGAACACCGCCATCGTGGA
>JADZDZ010000219.1 GCA_020850785.1 Candidatus Sumerlaeota bacterium
AGGCGCTGCCGGCGCCACTTAGTACGCTGCTGCGACGGCCCGTGGAAACCCTTGGCTATCGCATGGAGAATGACCTGCGATTTCTGGACGTCATCGACCTGACGAAGTGGGGCGGTCGGGAAATCAATGCCCACGCAAAGCGCAACCACAAGGCGCGCGGTGTTTCGACGAACTGGCCATTTTCCATCGCGCTGGCCGATGCGCGATTTGGTTACCTTGATCGACGGCTGAACATTCACGTGGCCAGTCTCTGGTCAGAGGTGGAAGGCAGCCGCCATCCCTACGTGCTGATCATCAATCCCATTTCAAACTTTTATGATCCGCCGCCGCCACCCAACAATCCCTACGTTGCGAGCGAAATCGCATCGCGCGTGAAGGGGGAGGTTCAGGCGCACATTTACCTCGTGCGGAGGAACAAGTCAGCGCCTCCGTCTGCCAAGTAGGGCTGCTGCGCAATCGCTGTCTATACACCGTTTGCGAGGATGTGCCGCAGGGCTGCGTCGAGTTCCCGGTGGCGGAACTGAAACCCCGCATCGAGTGCATGGCGTGGAACCGCCTTGACCGACGCCAGCATCAATTCCTCTGCGGCCTCCCGGCCGAACGCCAGCCTTGCGGCGAATTCGGGAAGCGGCGGCCCTTTCATGCGATGCAGCGCCGCGGCCAGCGTTTCCGTGAATTCATTGTTGGTGACCGCATTTGGTGACGCCGCGTTCACAGGCCCAGCGACGTCGTCATGGTCGATGCAGAAGAGAATCAGCGAGACCATGTCCTCCAAAGCAATCCAGCTCACATATTGCGCGCCGCTGCCGATGCGGCCACCAAGGTTCATGCGGAAGGGAAGCAGCATAACCTTGAGCATTCCCCCCTTCGTGCTGAGAACCGGAGTGATGCGCAGGTGCACGACACGAATACCGAGTTCGCCTGCAGCGGAGGCGGCCGCTTCCCAATCGCGGCAAACCTGCGACAGGAATTCATTCCCCAGCGGCGCGAGTTCATCCTGATCGCTTCCCGCATAGGGCGCATAAATTCCCGTGGCGGATGCGCTGACAAGAACGCGCGGCCGGGTTTCAAGCGCCGCGAGTCCCTCGCAGAGTTTTTCCGTCAACCCAATGCGACTTTCCCGGATGCGCTTCTTTTTTCCTTCCGTAAATCGACCGAAGATCGATTCGCCAGCGAGATTCACGACCGCATCAATTCCTTCCATCTTCCGAAGATGCTCGGTTGAAAGTTCGGACTTCCCATCCCACACAATGGCATCCTGAAGGTCCTTCCGCATTTTACGCACGATGGGAACGACGCGGTCTCCCCGATTGGTCAGGGCGCTTCTCAACGCGGTGCCGATCAACCCCGTGGCGCCGGTGATCAGTATGTTGCGCGGGGAGTTGGAATCCATGTTTTCGACCGTCATGGTTGACTATGCGGGAGTGTTATGGCGCTGCGAAAGGCCATGGCAAGAACGATGGACGGCGAACGATGTCAGGGAAACCCGCATTTCTTGCTCCACGGGCGCGAAGTGCAATTTTCTCGTGACCTATCGGCTGCCGGGTTCCAAGGTTTCCTCTATGAAGAATGGTTCGCTCAATCGCCGTCGTGGCGCCATTTCCACGGAGTATGTCGTGGCGTTGGTTCTCATCGCCGTCGCCTCGATTCTTGCATTTATGTATCTTGCATTTGCAGGCCGCAGTCAGTCGAAGTCCGTGGTCACAAAAATTGCGGGCGAAGTGAAGACGACGCAGAAGGTCGCCATGGTTGACACTGATCCGTTGATCGAGCAGCGGAACTCCATGGACCAGAGCGGTCAGGGAACCGGCGAGTTGGAGTTTGATTCGGGCGGGAGTTCCTCGCGCTCCGGCTCAACGGCGGTGGCGTCGGCGAGAGGGGGCTCTGCGGCCTCTCGTGGCGGAAGCGGAGGGACCTCCGCCGCGAGATCAGGGAGCGGGTCGTCATCTTCATCGGGCCGCGGGGGGTCCGCGCAGAATGCTTCCGGCTCATCGGGCGGCGGCGGCGAGGGAGCATCCGCCCGCTCCAGTGGCAGCGTCAGGCGCGGAGGCGAAGGTGGTGGATCGGGTTTTCAGAGCAAAGGCGTGAGCGGAGGGGAACTTGCGACGGGCAAGAAGCAGGAGGTCCCTCTCATCTGGGTGATTCTAGGACTCGCGATCGTTTTTGGCGTCTTTTTCCTGGTGATGTATATTGGGCGTGGTTCTTGAATTTTCCCCACGCCTCAACCATCCCTTCTTCCAAAAGAAAATCACCAGCAGCCAGGCAATCATCCCCATCAGCGAGAGCACCAAGGGGTAGCCGAAGGGGCTGTTCAATTCCGGCATGTTGTAGTGCGATGCGTCGGTGTTGAAATTCATTCCATAAACCGACGCGATGAAACTGAGGGGGATGAAGATGGTGCTGATCATCGTCAGAATCTTCATCACTTCGTTTGTCCGGTTGCCGATCGTCGTCATGTGAAGGTCCAGCAGGTCGGAGGACAATTCGCGGTCGGTTTCCAGAATGTCTATGATCTGGATCACATGATCGTAGCAGTCGCGGAGGTACACGCGGATTGCGGAGGAGATCAGTTGATGCTCGTCGCGAATGAGGGAGTTGATCGCGTCGCGGGCGGGCCAGATCGCGCGGCTCAGCGCCAGCAGGTCCTGCTTGATCATGTAGATTTTTCGCACCGCGCCGGTGCCTTTCTCGTTCAGTAGTTCGATCTCCACATCCTCAATCGTGTCGCCATAATGCTCCAGCAACGGGAAGTAGCGGTCGATCACCGCATCAATGATCGCATAGGCAAGATAATCCGCGCCCATGTTGCGGATAAGGCCCAGCTTGCGGCGGATGCGCTCCTTTACCGGCTCCAGCGCGTCGTGGTCACGCTCCTCGAAAGTGATGACAAAATTTCCGCCGATGAAGATGCTGAGTTGTTCGATGCGCAGGATTCCGCCCTCGCGCGTGGGGAGGCGCATCACGATGTAGATGTGGTCGTCGTAATCCTCCACCTTCGCGCGCTGGTGGACGCTCACCACGTCCTCCATGGCAAGGCGGTGCAGCTTGAATGTCTCCTTGATGTCGGCAATGACCTTCTCATCGCCCAGTCCCTCCACCTGCAGCCAAATGAAGGGAAACTTGTCGAGACACTGGGCAATTTCCGCAGTGTTTTCGATCGGCTGCTCGCGGAACTCCGCCTCCGTGTACGCCAT
>JADZDZ010000220.1 GCA_020850785.1 Candidatus Sumerlaeota bacterium
ACTTCCACCAACATACTTATCTTTGAGGTGTTGGGTCTCTGTCTCATCTGCTCGATACGAATACCCGTCCTCTTGCCCAGTGATGAAAGGTTCACGCTGCCATCCCTGCCAGACCATTGTTGCCAGTCATAACTCGCCTCGATATTCTTGACGTCAGCAGACAGGGTGCGAAACGTCCAAGTAGCGTTGTCATTGCAGTTATCAACGACGTAGAGCGACCCATTCAGTGAGCCAAGAACATACGGATGCCCAGTTGGTCGCCGCTATCAGCCACTACCTCCATGTTAGCGACATTTAGAACGAGGAGCCGATACTGATAATCGGCAGAACGTTCCGGTTGAGGATTAGTGTTCAAACACACCGCCATCGAGTCCTCACTCAACCAATTGAGTGAGTAGAATTGGCCATCCTTGAGTAGGTCGCGGGCCGTGAAAACCTTTGCAGCCTTTTCATTCGTTCCTTCGATCCTAACGAAGGACTGGAACTGACCGCTGTCGGATTTCGAGTCGTAAAGGCTCGCGATCTTGCTTCCTGAAGGGGAAAATGAGGCGAGCTGGAAGAATGCGCCATCAGGCAAGCTCAGCGGTTCCCCCTTGCGAATAGGTGCGGGTAGCTGTGCGCGCGCCTGCAGCCACTTCTTGTGTGCTTCAGCCTTTACCTGCTGCTCCGACATAGGTGAAGGTTGGCGTAAATGATCAGGGCTGTATTGGCGCAGCGATACCATACGCGCAACGCCGACACCCAGAACGAGCGCCGCGATCACTAGTGTTACCAAGCTCTTTACTTTAATCTTCATGGCGGACCTATCCTTTCGCGTGGCACTACACGGTTGAGTTCTGGGCTGTGCAAGTATTAGATGTATGGTCCCGATTGTGGTGGTGTGGTTCGTCCTTGAATCGTTGTGGCTGTGATGTCCAGCACTTCCTCTCGAGGCCGAATGCCGGGAGGCTTGTTTTTGCTCATCAATTCATTCGGATCTGGCGTTGTGCACATCGGCAGCACAGTACTGTCCAGCTTCATTCAACGCGTTGAGAATCACACCATACGAGTCGCTCGAATTACGAGCTGCCGCGCCCGGTATCAGGATGGGGGCACATCGATGGAAGGCACAGAATCTTTCTGTTTCACTAGCATTCGAATTCAGGTGTGGAGCCAGCGACAAGACCTGCATCAAGTAAAAGCAGAGCTCGCCCTGATGTCGGGTAGTGTCCAGAGTTTTTCGCACATTTGTTTTGAGGGTGTGGAAGCAGTCGTCGAGGGGGAGCAGCGTGAGCCTGCGGAAGGCCACTGCGGCAGCTTCTTCCTCGGGGGTGAGGACGGTTGAGTGGGGGACTTTGGACCCCATGGCAGCGTCGCCGGTTGAGTTCCGTTTCCGCCACTTGGCGACTGTCTTTTTGTTGATGTCATGACGCTCAGCGAGAACGCTCAGGCTTTCTTGACTATGCTGGATCGCCCGACGAATCGCCGCTGTCGTGCGGGCGCAGCCGTGAAGTATCTGTCCCATAGCTGGTCCTCCGATGGAAAGGTGACGGAATCAATTCCCACACCATCACACTCTGGGACCATACGTCTGAAAACTTCAAGAAGGCTTGGCGGGGCGGGCGTTACTTCGCCTTCACCAAGGGGTCGTTTCCGACGCTGATGTTTTCAGCGATGCGGTTCATGATGCGTTCGATGTCTCCGCGCAGTTCAAAGGGGCCCTGCACGATGATGCGCGCGGTTTTGTTGTCCGCGTTCCGCATCATCATCATGGAGCCGTAGACGTGGCGGTTGTCCTTCGTCTGGCCTTCGACGAAGCACTTCACGACTTCCTTGTTGTCAACGACGTCGTACTGGGTGCTGCGAAGCCATGAGGTGTTGGCTATTTCGCGAAGGAAGCGGCGTTCGGAAACGTCGGCGTCGCGCTTGAGGCTGACGGGGGGATTGGAATCGTATTCGACGCGGACTTTGACGCCGGGAAGGCGCTGCGTGGTGTGCTCGACGAAGCCGGGTCCCTTGCGGGAGACTTCGGTGCCTTCGCGGGTGATGTAGTGGATGGGGCCGATGGTAACTTCCTGGTAGCTGTCCTGTTCCTTGATCTGCGGCTTGGGGCCGCGGGTGCAGCCGGTTGCGAAAAGCGCCACCGCCGCGAAAATCATTGTCAGGCACAGTCTCATGGTCAGCCGCATGGCGTCATCGCTCCCGCGAAATCTGAAGGCGCGACGCGTGGTGCGCCTTCGTGTGATGTTGAGCATGTAAGCGCGCGACGGATGCCGCACAAGGTAAAGCCTAATCCGCGTGGGGGCGGCTGATGTTGCCTGAATTTCCATTGCTGTGGCGTGACGATTTCGCCTTTCTTTCCCTTTCGGTGATGCGGCGCTTCGAGCAAGTTCCGAGGTTTCGCAGTCATCCAGAGATTGCGCGGACGCGACGTCCGCACCACGAAAAGAAAGCGTGTCCGAATCTCAAAGTGGTCACGCCATTTTGAGAATGCCAAAGGCGATGAGTGAAAACTTCTCCTCCATTCAGCAGCGACTGAAGGCGCTGGACGATCGCAAGAAGTCCCGCGCGCGGATCATTGAGGACCTGCGTGCGGGAAAATACGATGGGATCGTGAATGGTTCGGAATTTTTTCGCAGGAAGGAGGAGGAGCCACCGCAGCGGAACCGGCTGCAGGAGAAAATGCCGGAGCTGGAATTGTTGCGCGGGGCGGGCGGGCAGACGCTGTTTCGTTCGGTGCTGATTCCGCGGGGGCCGCGGGTGTTTCGTGGCTGCCACGTGCCGCATCCCGTGACAGGCGCGGGGACGAATCCGATCGCGGCTCCGGTGCTGGGCCGGTTGTCGAAGGAACTGGCGTGCGACGGCGGGGCGCTGGCGGCGGGTGATATTTGCTTCCTTGATACGGAGACCACCGGATTGATGGGGGGCACGGGGACGGTGGCGTTTCTTGTGGGGGTTGGCTGGTGGGAGCAGGATGCGCAGGGCGCGTGGCACTTTCGGTTGGAGCAATATCTGATCGAGGATTTTTGTCACGAGGGGGACATGCTGGAGCGGCTGGCGGCGCGGCTGGAGCGGTTCCGCGCGGTGTGCACGTACAATGGGAGGACGTTCGACATTCCGCTGCTGCGGGCGCGGGGAATCATGCATCGCATTCCGCCGGGTCGGTTCCGGATGGCGCAGATTGATTTGCTGCAGGCGTCGCGACGCTGGTGGCGGCGGATGCTGGATTCGGTGTCGCTGAAAAGAGTGGAGAAGGAAATTCTGGGAATTGATCGCGGGGAGGATATTGATGGGGCGCTGATTCCCGGAATCTTCTTCCGCTTCGCGCGCACGGGGCGCGGGGAGCGGATTCCCGCAGTGCTGGATCACAATGCGCAGGATATTGTGACGCTGGGGGCGTTGCTGAGTCACCTGACGCTGGTGGAGGCCGATCCGCTGGCGGAAGGAATCCTGGGCCATCCGGAGGAGTTTGCGGCGGCGGGGCGCGGCTTCGTGAAGGAGCGTGATTTGGATCGCGCGGCGCTGGCGTTCAAGCGGGCGTTGGAGATCAACAGCGACGGGGATCGCGAGCTTGAGTTGCTGGGCCGACTGGCGGCGCTGCACAAGCGGCGCGGCGCGTGGGGGGAGGCGCTGGAAATTTTTCAGCACCTTCGCGCGCAGCCGATCGCAAAAGGGCTTCACGCGTGGATCGAGTCGGCAAAATACGAGGAGCATGTGCGGCGCGATGCAGCGGCGGCGTTGGCGCTGGTACGGCAGTGTCGCAGGCAGCTTGAGTTGGAGCGCGACCTGGCGGAATTGCGCGGTGTGGAATCAGCGCCGCGGTTTGATTCGGCAGTGCGGGACCTTGAACGCCGTCAGCATCGTTTGGAGCAGCGGTTGGTGAGGGAATAGGGAATGGGTGTCCGTGCGGTGCGTGACAGAATTTTGAAAGGCGCGTTATGGCATTTCTCAGAATGACGTGGCCATGTTGGGATTTGGGCACGCGTTTTTTGTGGCATTGGCGTCCCGCCCTCGCAATCTCTGGGTGGCTGCGAAATTTCGGAAAGTGCTCTAGAAGAATCTCCGGTGTGTTCCTCCAAGAAATGGTACGAGCAGGCTTTTGACGAAGACTACGTGGAGCGTTATGCGCATCGGGATAAGACCGAGGCGGCGCTGGCGGTGGAACTACTGCGGGGGCTGGCGCTGAGGCGCGGCGCGAACTGCCTTGATCTTTGCTGCGGGGCGGGGCGGCATCTGCCGTTCCTTGCGCAGCTTGGGTTGAATGTGACGGGTGGGGATTTGTCGCTCCCGCTGCTAAAGGAAGCGGAGGCGAATCATGGTGCGCTCGCGCGGTTGGACATGCGGGCGCTTCCCTTCGTAGATGGCGCGTTCCAAGTGGTGACGAATTTCTTCACGGCGTTCGGGTATTTTGACCGCGACGAGGACAATGCGGCGGTGATCGCTGAGGTGGCGCGGGTGCTGGAGCCGGGCGGATGGTTTGTGCTGGATTTTTTCAATTCGCATCTGGTGGGGAAGGAACTGGGTTGCGGTACCGGGTGGAAGACGGTGCGGCGGGCAAACGGGACGCTGGCGCGGGTTCATCGCCACCTGACACCGGATAAGTTGCGCGCTGAAAAGCAGGTGGAAGAGGCTTCAGGTTTGGGCTATCGGGAGAGCGTTCGGCTCTATTCGCGGGAGGAGCTGGAAAGGATGATGGTAACTTGTGGAATGACAGTTGTGCAGCGCTGGGGGGATTACACAGGGCAAGCGTTTGCAGTGGAACAGAGCACGCGTTGCATCGTGGTGGGGCGTCTGCCGGGCTGACCTTGCACGCTTTTTGAAAGTGCAAAAAAGCATTTGCACTTTGCACCCCGCGCCCGTGAGCCTTGGTCCTTGCGTCTTATTTTCACGGGTTTTGCACAATTGAAAAAACCAACTCTTCATGACATTGGAAAGAAACTTGGTGTGTCGCCGGCATCAGTATCGAGGGCGCTGGCGGACAATCCGCGGATTTCGCTGACGCTGCGGCAGCAGGTGCAAAAGGCGGCGGCGGAAATTGGCTACGTTCCAAATTCGGCGGCGCGCGCGTTGCGGACGGGGAAGCCCGACATGGCGGCGTTGATGGTGCCGAATCTGTCGGTGCTGCGGACGGATGGGAACCTGGATGTGCTTCAGGCGATTGATGAGGAGTTGGGGCAGCAGGGCATTCGCCTGCTGGTGGCTTCGTATCATCAACCGTCGCTGGTGCCCGCGACGATGCGGAAGGTGTTGGCGGACCCACGGCTTGCGGGGTTGTTGTTCCTTACGAACTTCATCACCGAACAGTTGGTGGAGGTGATCCAGAAAAGTCCGATCGCGACGGTGCTGGTGAATGCGTATCCGGAACGCTCGTGGGAGAAGTGGGATGGCGTGATGGCAAGCGGCACGGAGAACCTGCTGGGGGCGGAATTGGCGACAATGCACATCATCCAAAATGGACACACGCGAATCGGGGCACTGGTGTGCGAGCCGGGTCAGCGCGATGCGGACCTGCGCGAGGAAGGATACACGCACGCGATGAATCGTTCGGGCTTGGAGCGGAATCCGAAGCTGACGGTGCGTTGCGATTTTCTGCGGGGGTTTGAGACGGGTCGGCGCGCGGTTCACAAGCTGATGGCGGCGTGCACGCCCGGGGAACGGCCGTCGGCGCTGTTCTGCAGCAGCGATGACATTGCGGCGGGTGCGTTGCGGGGGCTTACGGACGTGGGGTTGTCGGTCCCCGGCGACATGGAGGTGGTGGGCTTCGGAAACCATCCGTTGTCGATCGCGCTGAATCCTCCGCTGACAACGGTGACGCATGATGGGAATGCAGTTGGTCGCGGTGCGGCGCGGCTCTTCGTGGAGGTTGTGAATGGTGGCCAGCCGAAAGAGACCCAGTTGCTTCAACCGGCGGAGTTGATCGTGCGGGAGTCCACGGGAGCGGTGTCGATGAAGGGATAGGTGCGGGGGAATGAGTGGGTGAGGGATGAGAGGTTGGGGGGAATGGGGAATGGAAGGGGAAAATGCGCGCTATGGCATTTTTCAAAATGACGTGGCCATTTTGAGGGTTGGTCGCGCTTTTTTCAGTGGCGCGGGCGTCCCGCCCTCGCAATCTCTGGGTTGGCTACGAAATTTCGGAAAGTGCTCTAAAGAAAACCCCCTCACCCACCTACCTGTATAGACATCCCCAATACGTGTCCATCCGCGCAAATCCGCAGCTGTGACATTTCAAAAAAAGACGTGACCGCTTTTCGTGGCATTGGCGTCCCGCCCACGCATTTCTTTCAAAACACCATCTCTGCGGAGAAATACCCCACATCAAAGAAAACCCCTTCACCCACCTACCCGTATAGACATCCCCAATCCGTGTCCATCCGCGCAAATCCGCGGCTAAAAATCCTCTCCCATCCTTCTTGTTCATCTATTTGCATATACACCAAAATCAGCGGCTCTAATACAATTCCCAGCCAGTAACGGTGCTTGCATTGGCGTGCGGAATGGACGCCGTGCCCTGCGAACTGATTGCCCACGTGTAATCGGAATTGTCGCGCGGCTTGCGGAAGCGCCCCAGATACGTGCGCGACTTCATCACGGTGCCGCCCCCCTCCGTGAAATACTCATTACGAATTCCACTGCCATTGGTGGAACCCTGTGATCCCCAGTAACGCATTCCGATGATTTCGGAGGAGGAATTGCGAATCCACGAAATGAAGAGCGGATTGTGCCCGCTTCCGCCGGTGCGCCACAATTGCACGAAATCCCCCTCCTGCGCTTCCTCGAAATCCGTGATCTCCAAACCCACATTGTACTGCGGAATCGCGAGCGCCGCCAGCTTCTCCGCATCCGTCACGCCGTACCACACCAACCGGAAGCTGTTCATCTGCGACACCGTCATTGTCCCGATCGACGTATGACCATTCGCCGTATTGTATTCATTGAAGGCCGTAATCGCGCAATCAAACGCCAGACCGCTGCAATACGTCGTGTTCCCGCTCGGCTTCGGCGCGATCAGGGAACCCTTGTAGTAGATATTCTGCGTAACGCCGTAACCACCGCCGCCCCACAGGTAGGTAAACGTCCCATCGGTGGGATACGTCTTGTAATGCTCCACCACCTTTTTGTTCAGGCTCCACGGCACCGCATAAAGCTGCACGTTCACCGGCTCAATGCCCGACGGCGGAGTATTCAACGACACCGCAAAATTCTGTGTCGTGCCCGTGTATCCGTTATTCGAATTGTCGAAAATCTTTTTGTCGATCAGCGCATTCGTATTCGCATTGTGCAATTCCGCGAAGAACACCAATCGCTTTTCAACCGTTGTTGCCGGCTTCGTGTAGGTGATATTGAACGACAGCGGCGTCGAATTGTTGTATGAGCCCGCCAAACCCGAAATGGAAAAGTCCGCCGCCGCGCAAAGCGAAGCGCCCCATCCCAAAAACCCTATTAGCAGCAATCGCCTTTTCATGGTTGCAGCGACCCTGCAAAACCCCGACCGCACCCGCAAGCGAATTGGGGCACGATCCGCGGCAAAATCACACCCCCAGCGAATCCTTCAGCTTGTCGAAGAAACTCCGGTGCCCCGGCTTGAAGTTCTCGCC
>JADZDZ010000221.1 GCA_020850785.1 Candidatus Sumerlaeota bacterium
CGGGGACCGCGCAACGGTCGAGGCGCTTTTCGAAATTTCGCCGACGAGCAACGCACAGCGGCGACTAACCGGGTTGGGGCTCAGCCCGGATGGACCCGCGGATGATGAGGTGATCCTCCGGCGGGATGTGCAGGTCTCGGGACGCGGGCGTGCGTCAATCAACGGACACCTCGTCCCGAGTACGCACCTTGCGTCCCTTTCCTGCGACCTTCTTGAACTCAGCGGACAACACGATCAGCAATCACTGCTGAGCACGGCGGCCCAGCGCGATTTCTTCGACGACTTTGCGCGGCTGACGCCGTTGCGCGATTCGCTGCGCGAACTCTTCGATCAGTGCCGCGCTGCGGAGGGGCGTCTGGCGGAACTGAATGCGCAGGAACGCAACCGGGAGCAGCGCCGCGATTTTCTCCGTTTTCAGGTGGATGAGTTGGAGGACCTCGCGCTGCAGCCCGGCGAGCAGGAGGCGCTGGAGGCGGAATGCCAACGCCTGTCCCATGTGGATTTGTTGATGCGCCTTGGTGCCGCCGCGCAGGCAGCCCTCAGCGACGCGCCGTCGGGCGAACCATGCGCGAGCGACCTTGTGGGAAGTGCACTGAAGCAGTGCGAGCAGATGGCCGACCACGACGCGGCGCTGGCGGGAATCGCGGAGGCGCTTCGCGATGCGCAGGCGCGGCTTTCCGACGCTTCGTATGAACTGGGGCGCTACCTGACGGCGCTGGAATCCGATCCCGCGCGGCTGGAGGAAGTGCAGGGCCGCATCGCGATGCTGAAACGCGCGCTGCGCAAGCATGGCCCCACGGTGGAGGATGCCTTGCGGCAATTGGAGGAGATGAAGGCGGAGCTTGAGACGCTGGAGAATTTTGAATCGGCGAAGGCCGGAGCGGAGCGCCAGCTTGCGGAAGCGCGCCACGCATTGAAGGCCGCTGCGGCGGAATTGCGGGAGGCCCGGCTGCGCGCAAAGCCCCGCTTCCTCAAACCATTTGCAAGCCTGCTGAAGGATTTCTCCATGCCGAAGGTGCGCGTGGAGATCGCCATGACGCCTGTCACAACGGGAGTTGCGCTGGATGATGAGGGCGCATTTTGCGGGACGGCCGGCGCGGAGGAGGTGGAGGTGCTTTTTTCCGCGAACGAAGGGGAGGCAATGCAACCGCTGCGGAAGGTGGCTTCGGGGGGCGAACTGAGCCGCGTGATGCTGGCGCTGCGAACGCTGGAGGCGGAACAGGGACGGACGCCGCTTCTTGTCTTCGATGAAATTGACGCGGGGCTTTCCGGCGCGGCGGCGCGGCGCGTGGCGGAGCGACTCTCCGCATTGGGAGAACGGTGCCCGAGTCTGTGCATCACCCACAACCCGACGATTGCCGCCGCGGCAAACCAGCACCTGATCGTGGAAAAGAAGGAACGGGACGGACGAACAACCAGCACCGTCTTCGTCGCGGAGGGGATCAGGCGACAGGTGGAATTGGCGCGACTGCTGGACGGCGGGAAACAATCCGCGAAGGGACTGGCGCTTGCGGCGGAGATGCTGGAAGTGGGGTGAATCAGGGAGGCGTGGGGCGTTTTCCTAATTTTCCGCGTCGCGTTTTAGTTCCGCAAGGAGGGTGAGGGCCTCCAAGGGGGTCAGGCGGTGGGGGTCGATTTGTTTGAGGCGTTCGATCGCCTTGTTGGGGGCGGTGTTTTCAAACAGGGAGAGTTGCTGGTTCTCCAACGGTTCCGCGACGGGGAGGATGCTGGCGGCCTTGCGGGTGCGGGCTGCCTTCTGCGGGCTTTCGCGAGGGGGCTCGCCATCCAGGGAAACGCGCGGGGCGACTGGTTCGCCGCTTTCCAAACCTTTCAGGATTTCGCGCGCGCGGGCGACGGCGATGGGGGGCACTCCCGCCAATTCCGCCGCGTGGATGCCATAGCTGTGGTCGGTGTGGCCGCGCACGATGCGATAGAGGAAGATGATGCGGGATTGTTCGTCCTGAATCGCGACGCTGAAATTCCTGAGGCGCGGGAGCGCCTGTTCGAGCGCCGTCAGTTCGTGGTAGTGCGTGGCGAACAGCGTGAGCGGACGGCGCCCCTTCGTGTTGTGGATGAATTCGCAGACGGACCACGCGATGCTAAGGCCGTCGTAGGTGGAGGTGCCGCGGCCAACTTCGTCGAGGATGACGAGGCTGTCGCTGGTGGCGTGGCGCAGGATGTTTGACATCTCCGTCATTTCCACCAGAAACGTGGACTGGCCGCGCGCCAGATGGTCCATCGCGCCGACGCGGGTGAAGATGCGGTCGCGGATGGCAATGTCCGCATGGCGCGCGGGGACGAAGCTGCCGACCTGTGCCATCAGGGTGATGAGCGCAACCTGGCGTATATACGTCGATTTGCCGGCCATGTTGGGGCCGGTGATGAGTGCGATCTGGCAGTCCTGCGGATCAAGCAGGGTGTCGTTGGGGACGAAGGCGGGCTCGCGCTGGATGGCCTCCAGCACGGGATGACGGCCCTCGGAAATTTCAAAGCGGCCCTCGTTGTTGAGCTGTGGGCGATGGTAGCCCTGCGAGAGGGCGACATCGGAGAGCGACAGGTGACAATCGATCTCCCCCACCGCCTGTGCATCGCGGAGGATCGCGGCGGAGGCGTCCGCAACGTGGTCGCGCAGTGCAACGAAGAGCGATGATTCGAGCGCGAGGATTCTTTCCTCCGCGTTGAGGATGATCTCCTCCTTCTCCTTCAGCGCGGGGGTGATGTAGCGTTCGCCGTTTGCGATGGTTTGCTTGCGGATGTATTCCGGCGGCACTCCGTTCGGCAACTGCCTGATCTGGACGTGGGTGAGTTCGATGTAGTAACCGAACACGCGGTTGTAGCCGATTTTCAGATTCGGAATGCCGGTGCGGTCCGCCTCCTCCTGACGAAGCTGGGCGATGAAATCCTTGCCGCCGCGTGCAAGCGAAACGATGTCGTCCAACTCCCTGCTGTAGCCGGTGCGAATGACGCCACCGTCGCGCACGTTCGCGGGTGGTTCATCGACGATGCCGCGACGGAGCAAATCCACCAGGTCCTCAAGGGGGTCGATGTCGCGGCCGAGTTCCTTCAGGCGCGCGGCGGCGCTGCTGGCAAGAACGGCTTTCAGGCGAGGAAGTTTTTCCAGCGCGAGTCGCAGGGCTGCGAGGTCGCGCGGGGCGGCGGTGCCAATGGCGGCGCGGGAGACGATGCGTTCCAGGTCGCGCATGCCGCGGAGCGCCTCCGTCAAGGGCGCGCGCAGTGAAAGTGACGCGTGCAGGTCGGCGACGCAATCGAGGCGTGATTCGATGGCGGCGCGATCGCGCAGCGGCTCCAGAAGCCATCCCCGCAACATGCGCGCGCCCATGGGCGTCTGCGTGCGGTCGAGCACCGAGAGAAGTGTCGCGTCGCGTCCGCCGCTGTGTATGTTCTTCCCGAGTTCAAGCGATCGCTGCGTGACGGCGTCCAGCATCATGGTGTCGCGCGACCAGCGGACGCTGAGTTGGCGCATGTGCGACACGCTGCTCTTCTGCGTGTCCTTCAGGTACTGCATCAGCGCGCCGGCAGCACACAGGGCCGTGGTCAGCTCCGCCGCGCCGAAGCCATCGAGCGACTGCACGCGAAAATGCTCGGTGAGGAGCCGCGTCGCGCCTTCGATGCGGAAGTTTGATTCCGGCAGGCGCGTGATGGGAATCGATCCATGCGCCAGCAGGGAGCGGAGAGCGGGGGCCTCCAGTTTTTCCGGCAGCAGTATCTCGCGCGGATCAAGCTTTGTCAGTTCGTTGACGAGGTCCTCCTCCGCCGTGGGGCCGGAAACTTCCGTGACCGCAAAGAATGCGGTGGACAAATCGGCGAGCGCCACGCCCCAGACGCCCGCGCCCGATGACGTGAGGCACGCGATGTAGTTGTTCGCGCGATCCTCGACAATGCCGTCCTCGATGGCGGTGCCGGGGGTGACGACGCGCACGACGTCGCGGCGCACGATCCCCTTCGCGGTGGCGGGGTCCTCCATCTGCTCCGCCATGGCGACGCGTTTTCCCGCGCGAACGAGCTTCGCCAGATAGTTGTCGATCGCGTGAAAGGGGACGCCCGCCATGGCAACCATGCCGTCGGCGCCGGCGCTCTTGCGCGTGACGACGATGTTCAGGATGCGACCCGCTTCCTCGGCATCCTCCGCGTAGGTTTCATAGAAGTCACCGCAGCGAAACAGCATCAGCGTGCCGGGATGGGCGCGCTTCAGGTCGTAATACTGACGCATCATTGGCGTCGTGGCGGATGCGGAACTCATTCGTCACGAAATGCACCGGGGGGACTGCGGTGCTCAAGCGGTGTTATCAGGTGCGCAGCCCCTCCACCTTGCTGAGCACATCGCGATAGCCCGCGTCGATCTTGCAGATTTGTTTGAAAACCTTCTCCGCCTTCTCGTACATCTTCGCTTCCTGCATCATGACGCCGATGTCGTACAGGATCGACATGATGATGTCGAGTTCCTTGGGATCATCGTCGAGCGAGATCGTGATGTCGCGAAGGGTGTCGGTGCAGAGGTCATCAAGGCGCTTCTTCATGTAGGCGAGCGCCAGCTTCGCCGTACAGCGACGTTGCAGGTCCGCCTTGTCGCGTTCGCGGGAGGCGCGCTGGAAGTAGGTGATGGCGTCGTTGTAGTTGGACAGGGACATGGCGATGTCGCCAAGCTGTTCAAGGACTTCGGGGCCGCCCTTGCCGGCTTCCTGTTCGCGCTGGAGGAAAAGAAAACGGCGCTGGCCCAATGCAAGATCGACCTTCGTCTTGATCTTGCGCATTTCGGGATCGCGCGCGTCGGCCATTTCGAACTGCTTCAGGTATTCGGCGGCCTCCTCCGGCCGGTCCGCATCGACAGCGAGTGGGATCATCAGCTTGAGAAGCGGAATGTCCTTCGGGTTCGCCGCCAGCAGTTGATTCGCGAAGCGCCGGGCGTTCTCGTAATCGCCGAGGGAAATGTACGCCTTGGCGAGCGCGCGATCAACGGCCTCTGTTTCCTCGCCGCCGTGGGCGAGGTACAGCGAGTAGCTGTGAATCATATCCGTGTGACGGCCGTGGGTTTGGTAGGTGTCGCCCAGCAGCCGCAGCGTGTTCAAATGGTGTGGTGCCTTGCGCAGGATTTTCTGCGTGCCTTCGCGCACCGCGTTCACCTTGTCGATGGCGCGCTCGGTCATCATCTGCACCACGCCGAGCGTTTCGTCGAAGCGGTTGCTGGCGGCAAGAAGGTCCGCCAGCAGGTTCAGGATATTGAAGGGAACATCGCTGCGCATGGCATAGGCCTGCAGTACGTCGATGACGTTCGCGCGTTGTTCCGGGTGGCGTGTGATGAACTGGTCGACGAGCGCCAGCACCTTGTCCGAATGGCCGCCTTCCGTCAGGCGACGAAGCGCGGAGAGTTGCATTTCGCTGTTGTCGGGATTGGCGCGGGCTTCCTCGACGATGGCCGCGACCTCCGCAGTCAGCACGGCCTTGTCGATCTTGTTCATCAGGCTTTGCAGGCGGCGTTGTTCCTCCTCGCCGGGATTTTTTTCCATGCCCGCTTCCAGGGCCTTGCGCGCGGCGTCGTACTGCTGCTCCTCGAACTTGATTTGCGCATCCAGCATGAGCGCCTTCACGGGGACGTCCTGCCGCGCGGTAAGTTGCGCAAGGCGCTGCTTCGCTTCCTCCACCTTTTCATTCTGGTACATTACCTGAATGAGTTCGAAGAGCGTTTCGTTGTCGCCGGGCGCTTCACGATGCTGGCGCAGCAGCAGTTCTTCGAGGCGTTCGGATTGTCCCATTTCGCGGTAGATGGAAATCAACTGGGCGCGGATGCCGGCCTGCGTGGAATCGGCATCGAGGGATTTTTCCAGCCAGCGAAGACGCTGTTCCCGCAGCGCCATGCGTTCCGCCTGTGACGCGAGCAGGTTGATCGCCGGCACGTATTCCGAGGCGCGCGACAGGACTTCGCGCAGGAGTTTCTGGCTCTGGCGGAAGGGAATGCCCTCGATCTGGCCCAACTCCTCGGCGATTTCCACGACCTGGGGAAGGTCCCCCTTTGCAAGGAGCAGGTTGGCGTAGCGCGAAAGGCCCTCTTCGTTGCGGCGAACGCCAACCTTCTCCACCAGCGCGAGCGCCTCTGCGGTCATATTCTGCGAGATGTATTCCTCGATCAGCGTTTCGCGGATTTCCTCCTCCTGGGGAAGCGTCTCATGAAGCTCCTTCAGGAAGCGGAGGTAGTTGCGCGAATCGCGCTGTTCGCTGGAGTATTTGCAGAGCGCCTCCAGAATTTCCGGATCGCGACGGCCCGACTTGTAGAGGTTCAGGATGGTCTGCACGGACTCCGCGCGATTGCCTTTGCGGAAGCCCGCCAAGGCCACGGAGCGCAGCATGGCAGTCTGGCCGGGACGGAACAGCAGCGACAGCCGCGTCGCCGTCAGTGCAAGGCCCGCCTGCTGCTTTTCGTCGAAACTGGTGGCGAGCGACGACCAGAGCGACCGATTGGCGGCCTCAAATCCCATTGAAAGAAGGGGAAGCACCAAGCCCAAGCCCGCAACCAATCCCACGAAATACATGTCATAGGCGGGCATGGGATTCTGGAGCACTTCATAGGCGCCGAGGGCTTCGCGGAAAACAAAGGCGCTGGCTGCGCCGGCGAAGAAGCCACTGATGCAAATCAGCAGAAAGGGACGCGCGGGACGCTTGCTGTCGAAGCTGATCAGATAACCAACCAACCAAACGCCAATCACCACCAGCGAGAGCATGAGGTGAAACTGGACGCGCTCGGTGATGAACTCCTCCGGCTTTCCCGCCATGGTGGCATAGGATTGCCACACCGTTGCCATCCATCCGCCGAAGGCGACGGCGGCGATGGAGGAAAGCACCAATAATGTGTTCGACAGTTTTGTGAGCATCAGTCCCCGGGTCCCCTCTCTTCCTTCTGCGTTCCTTGCAGCGAACTAAATATGGGACGGGAGGGAAAAACGACAAGGACGAATTCGCCTAAAAACAGACCCGGGCCGATGACTAGCATCGGCCCAGGTCTTGGAGGAGGGGAGGGAGGAAAATAGCAGGTTGGCCGGTTTCGGCACCTCTTTGTGAAGTCGGACGGAAAAAATCATTCCGTCTGAGCGCCATGAAGAACTTTGCGTGCGCTGAGGTCAACCTGTAATTGAATATCCCCCCTTATTTTCCGAGAGCCTTGGCAAGACGCTCCAAACCCTTCTGGATGGTGGTTTCGGACGTCGCATAAGAAAGGCGAACGCAACGATCCTCGCCGAAGGCAATGCCGGGGACGACGGACACATTGGCTTCCTCCAGCAGGATTTGCGAGAAACTCATGGAGTTCGTGATTTCCCGCCCGTTGACCTTTTTGCCGAAACAACCGCTGACGTCGGGGAATGCGTAGAAGGCGCCGAGCGGTTCCGCGCACTTGATGCCGGGGATGGCGTTGAGGCCATCGACGATCATTTTGCGACGCTTGTCGAAGGTGGCGAGCCAAGGCTTCAGGAAGGCGTGGTCGCTGCGGAGTGCAACGGCGGCGGCGCGCTGGGTGAAGGTGGTCACGTTGGACGTGCTCTGGCCCTGCAGGTTCGCGCACGCTGCCATGAACTCCTTCGGCCCGGCAGCCCAACCAAGGCGCCAACCCGTCATGGAATAGGCCTTCGACAATCCGTTCACGATGATCGTGCGGGGCAGCAGCGAGGGAAGCATCGCGGGAAGCGAGTGGAATTCCGCGGGCGCGTAAACCAGCTTCTGGTAGAGGTCGTCGGAGATAAGGTTGACGTGCGGGTTTTCCTCCAGCACGCGGCCGATCGCCAGCAACTCCTCCTTCGTATAGACAGCGCCGGTGGGGTTGCTGGGTGAGTTGAGGACGAAAGCGACGGTGCGCGGCGTAATCGCAGCGCGAAGGCGGTCCGCAGTGATCTTGAAGCCGGTGGATGGCGGGCAATCGACGATGACGGGAACGCCACCGGACGCGCGCACCTGTTCCGGATAGGTAAGCCAGTAGGGCGCGGGGATGATGACTTCATCGCCCTCGTCAACCATGCAGAAAATCGCGTTGTAGAGGGAATGCTTTCCGCCGACGGAAACCATCACCTGATTGGTTTCGTACTTAAGGCCGTAGTCGCGCTGGAGCGTCTCGCAGACCGCCTTCAGCAGGTCCGGCCCGCCGCGCTCTGCGGTGTACTTCGTGACGCCCTTTTGCAGGTCCTCAATGGCGACGTTCTTGATGAAATCGGGAGTGTCAAAGTCCGGTTCGCCGGCGCCGAAGGAAACGACGTCGATGCCCTGCGCCTGCATCGCCTTCGCCTTCGCGGTCAGTGCGAGGGTGAGTGACTGCTTGATGACGGCGGCTCGTTTTGAAATTTTCATGGTGATTTCAGTTCCTGATCCTGTCTGCAAATTCAAGCGATGGGTTTTCCATCACCTGTTCAAATGGTGCAGGCGGAGAGACTCGAACTCTCACGGGGGATGCCCACTGGAACCTAAATCCAGCGCGTCTGCCAATTCCGCCACGCCTGCGCACCAAACAGGGGGACAAGGGTTGGCGACGGCATTGGCCGCGCAAGGGAAATGAGGGGCGCCAAACCGCAACGTCCGCATTGCCGCCTGTGCTTTTGCTTTGTTTTAATGAGGGATCGTGAGCATTCACCTGCTGAAAATTATCCGTGGTTTTGCCGTCGAAGGGCCAACAAGCCTTGTCGTTGGTCTGCTGCGCGCATGGCAGCGGGAGGAAATCAGGGTGAGCGTGGTGGCGTTGGGGGCCGCGGGGCCGCTTCGCGACACCATCGAGAGCGAGGTGACGCGACTGGGCGGCACGATGATCATCATTCCCACGGGCTGGAGAAAGACGAAGGCGACGGCGGAAAAAATCCGCCAGCAACCGTGGTTCCCTTCCGTCACGCACGTGGGGGCGCACCTGCTCAGGGCCGATGCCGTGGCGCGTCATCTTGTGAGGGAATCGAAACTTCCCTACCTGCTGACGGAACATGGGCTTCATGCGCTCGGCGAAGGGCCGCCGCTTACGAAACCATTCGTGCGAAAATGGTATCGGGACAGTTTCCCGCCTCACGCCATCGCGGCAGGCGTGTCGCCAAAAGTGTGCGGCCAGTTGAGGGAGTTGTTGCAAAAGCCCGAACAAATTGCGCTGGTTCCGAATGGAATCGATCTGACGCGTTTTTCGATCGCGTCGGCGGAACGGCGCGCCGCAGCGCGTGAGCGTTTCGGAATTCCCCGCGATGCATTCCCGGTGATTGCGACTGTCGGCTCATTGGGCGCGCACAAGGGAACAGCGCTGTCGGTGGAAATTCTGGGGCGGCTTTCACGGCGCAACGACTGCGCACCGCATCTGCTGCTGTGTGGCGAAGGGCCGCTGCGCGAGGAAATCGAGTCGCGGCTTTTCCATTGGAAGCTGGAAAAACGCGCGACGCTGACGGGGACATTGGATGATCCCGCAGATGTGTATGCAGCGGCGGATGTGGTGGTGCATCCTTCGTGGCAGGAATCGTTTGGGCTCGTCGTGGCGGAGGCGGCGGCGTGCGGACTGCCCGTCCTCACCCGCGCGGGAAGCGGCGCCGACGAGACCGCCGCGCCGTGGCCGCTGGCGGCGTCGGTGGCGGGAAATGAGCCAGACACGTGGGCCGGGAGCCTGATGGCGCTGCTGGAAGGAATGGACAACGCGGAGCGGAGAGCCGAAAGGGCACACGCCGCGCGGGCCCACGCGGAGAAAAACCATTCGATCACCGAGACGGCAAAAAGATACCGGGAACTGCTGGAGCGCGCTTCCGGTTCCTGATGCGATCGGCGGCGGTTATTCCCTTCCGCCCATCTTGTAGTTTGGTGCGTCCTTCACATACTCGACGTCGTGGGGATGCGCCTCGCGCTTGCCGGCTTCGGTGATTCGGACGAAGCGGCCCTTTGTCTGAAGCTCCTCGATCGTGCGTGCGCCGTTGTAGCCGAGTGATGAGCGCAATCCGCCGGTGAATTGATGGAGCACTCCGCTGACAGCGCCGGAATAGGGGACGAGGCCCTCAATGCCTTCGGGCACCATTTTCTGCGCGTTGACCCCCTTCTGGCCGTAGCGGTCTGCGGAGCCAAAACGCTGGTTCATCGCGCCCAGCGAGCCCATGCCGCGATAGGCGATATACTGGCGGCCCGCGATGAGAACCCGTTCGCCGGGGCTTTCGTCGGTGCCGGCGAACACGCTTCCCATCA
>JADZDZ010000222.1 GCA_020850785.1 Candidatus Sumerlaeota bacterium
GATTGTAGTACACGACATGCCCCGGCGAGGGGAGCTTTCGGTACACCGTGCCGCACAGAATGAAAAGTTTGTCCCCGCGCTGAATCCCCGGCGCGAGCGTATCGGCCCGCACCGTTGTCAGGTAAAAAAGCCCATGGCCTCCCAACTGCCCCAGAAACAGCGCCGCACCCAGCATGAACATGAACGCGAACCACACCGCCACAAGATGGCGGAAGCGCCATGGGTCCCCGTTGATGCGCGCGGCAGTCACGAATCCGTCTGCCATCGCGTAGAAAATCCAGAATGCGAAAATCAGGCAGACGATGTCCGACGCCGGTATGAAGAAGGTATAGGCAACCAGGAATCCGAGCACTGCATAGATGAAGACAAAAATAAGCGCCTTTGCCTTCTGGAAATTGTACAACTGACCGCCGCCGGGAATCAGCGACAGCCACGCCGCGATCCACGGGAAGCGATGCGGCGCGTTCGTGGGAAGCTGCATCGCCAGCTTGCGCCCCAGCCAATAGAGCGCGCGACGCACATGCACCATCAGCGGGGTGCGTGCATCGGGACGATCCGCGACATGCGATCCATCGGGCACCGGCTGCGTGGTCAGCAGGGCGCTGCATTTCAGGCAGCGATCCCGCGCGTCTGAATTGTTGAAGCCGCAGCTGGCGCACTTTTTCATGGGGCTTGCGTATCCGTTCCCTTATTCAGCTTCATCATCACGACGACCGCAAACCCCAACTGCCACCATCCAAACACTCAATGCGTATCTACCGCTGTTACAACGACTCCTCGCCCAAGGTGGGCGACATCGTGGCCCTCGATGACAATGAAATCCAGCACCTTGCCGCCGCGCGCCGCATCCGTCCCGGCGACCAGGCGATCCTGATCAACGGCAGGGGAGGCGAATTCGCCGCCACCATCGCGGAATCGCACAAGCGCGCGCTGACGCTTCGTGTTGATCAGATTCTACGGCAGAAGGATCGCCCTGCGTTCACCCTGCGCCTTGCCGCAGCGATCACAAAGGGCGCGGATTACGACGACATGATGCAGCGCGCGGTCGAGCTTGGCATCACGCACTTCCAGCCACTCTTCACGGAACGCGTCGCTGTCGAGCTTGATCCCATCCGCACGGACAAACGCGTCGAGCGATGGAAACGCCTCGCCATTGAATCGCTCAAGCAGTGCGAGCGGCTTTGGCTTCCCGTCATCGAGCCTCCCATTCACATTGATGCTTTTCTCACGAAGGCCCCGGAGGCCGAAGAACGGCGGATTGTCCTGCGCGAGCGCGCAAAGGGCTTCCCCGCTCTGCATCGTCTTGCCGCGGAAACCGCCTATCCGCGCATTCCGCTTTCACTGCTGATCGGCCCGGAAGGTGGCTGGACGGAAAAGGAATTTCAAGCCTTCGAAGAGAGCGGGTGCAGCTACGCCTCGCTCGGCGTGGAAGCGGTCCTGCGAGCGGAAACCGCCAGCCTCACCGCGTTGGCGATCCTTCTTGGGATTCAGTTGTAGAGAGTTTCTGCGACTCTCGCAGTCGCACTCCTTGTGAACGTCCCACCCGCGTAGTCTCCACACAATCATCAGACCACATTTCAAAAAGAAACCGGCGCGAACTTTCGTCCGCGCCGGTGGTTGTTTGTAGTGCTGGAACTTCTTAGCGACGCTTGATCGACGGATCGTTTTCTTCCGCCGGTGCCTTGCGCGTATAGACCTGATCGAAGTAGTAATCGGGAAGGTCCCAATTGTAATCGATCTTGTCGTACAGGCCCATCTGGTAGGCCGTGGGCGTCGGGTCCTTCACGATGTGCGGCGTGACGAACAGGTAAAGCTCCGTCTTGCGCTGGTTGTTTTCCTGATTCTTGAACAGCCAGCTAAGAACAGGAAGGCGCATCATGTACGGGACGCCGGTTTCCGCCGCTGTCGCCTGGAACTCGCGCAGGCCGCCAAGGGCGATCGTCTGCTCATCCTTCACGATCACGGACGCCTGCACGTTGCGTTCGTCCGTCACCGGCGTGTTCACGACGCGAAGACCAGTGTCGATGATCTGGTTCGGTTCGATGTTCATCTGGATGTAGCCATTGTTTGTGATGCGGGGGAGGATGTTCACCTCCGTGCCCACATCGATGAAGCTCACCGTGCCGATGGAGCCCTGATCGGAGTTGATGGCGCTCAGGTACGGGATCTGGCGCTTGATTTCCACCTTCGCCGGCGTGTTGTTCAGCGAAAGAACCGTCGGGTTGGCAAGCACTGTCGCCTCGCCGCGTTCTTCCTGCGCCGCCAGCGAGAAGTTCACATCGTACTCGCTGCCGAGGAAGTCGATCGTCGTCAACTTGCTGATGTTCAGCGCCGTGTTGTTCGGGTCAATCAGGCCCGCCGCCAAGCGCGATGACGGAATGGCCGCCGTCGTCGCCGTCGTTGCGATTGTCTTGGTGAGCGTATTGTTGTTCTGGCCCGTGAGGGTCGAGGTCAGTTGATCCACCAACGAACCAGTCCCCGTAACAGTGGGATGCCCGCCGCCGGTGGAGGAGGAATTGCTGGAACTGTTGCTGGAGGAGTTGGACGAGTTGGAGAGGTTGCTCGTGATGTTCCCCGTGGAGGTGCCCGTGATCGTGTTCGTGTGGTTGGCGAACTCGTTCAGGTCGAAGAAGCCCGCCGTCGCATCGCGCGCGAAGCGATCTTCCGTTGCGCGGTCCTCAACGCCCGTGCGGAAGCC
>JADZDZ010000223.1 GCA_020850785.1 Candidatus Sumerlaeota bacterium
AACAATTCACAAACTACATGAACGACCCGAAAACGTGGGAGGGACAGACGGCGATCGCCCCCCCGCAGGAGGTTTACCACGATCAAATCCTGCGCGCGTGGGAGGTCGTGCCGCGGCAAAAAATGGCCCCCCGTTTGCAATGACTGGAGCAGAATTATTCTGATTTCAGGAGAGTGTGTCGCATGACCACAGTGGCCGAAACAAGCACCCCCCCGGAGACCCATCAATTTCAGGCGGAAATCCGCCAACTTCTGGATATTGTGATCCATTCGCTCTACACGGATCGCGAAATTTTTGTGCGCGAGTTGACCTCCAACGCGTCGGATGCGCTGGAGAAGGTGCGCCATGAATTCCTTGTGAAGCCCGATTTGCCCGGCGCGCAGGACACACTGAAAATTCAAATTTCCGTCGATAAGGACGCGAAGACCTTCACCATCGCGGACAACGGCATCGGCATGACGCGCCAGGAATTGACGGACAACCTGGGGACGATCGCGCGATCCGGAACGAAGCAGTTCCTCACGAATGCAATGGCGGCGGCAAAGAGCGGCGACCTGCACCTGATCGGGCAGTTCGGCGTGGGCTTCTACAGCGCGTTCATGGTGGCAAAGAAAGTCGTCGTCGAAACGCGTTCCTTCGCGTCCGACGCGGAGGGATGGGTGTGGGAGAGCGAAGGCACCGGCACCTACACGGTGACGCCGAAGGCGGGGCTTTCGCGCGGCACGAAAATCACCGTGCACCTGAAGGACGATGGGAAGGAAGGCGCCACGGAGTTCGCCGAGGAATGGCGCATCAAGAATATCATCCAGAAGTTTTCCAACTTTGTCCCGTTCCCCGTGGAGGTGAACGACGAGAAAGTGAACACGGTTCAGGCGATCTGGACGCGCACCAAGAATGACGTGACCGATGCGGAATACAACGAGTTCTACAAGTTCATTTCCAACGATCACGAGGATGCGCGCTACCGCCTGCACTTCACGTCCGATGCGCCCATCGACATTCGTGCGCTGCTGTTCGTGCCGAAGGACAGCATGGAACGCTTCGGCATGGGACGGCAGGACCCCGGCGTCGATCTCTACTGCCGCAAGGTGATGATCCAGAAGCACCCGGAGCACCTGCTGCCGGAATGGATGCGCTTCGTGAAGGGACTGATCGACAGCGATGATCTGCCGCTGAACATCTCGCGCGAAACGCTTCAGGACAGCGCGCTCATTCGCAAGCTGTCGAAGGTGATCACGGGGCGGTTCCTGAAATTCCTCGCGGAGGAATCACAGCGCGATCCCATCGCCTTCGACGATTTCCACAACACCTTTGGCCGCTTCCTGAAGGAGGGCGTCGTCAGCGATTACGCGAACCGCGAGGAACTGTCGAAGCTGCTGCGCTTCGAGACATCGTTCACGGAGCCGGGGAAGAAGACCTCGCTGACGGAATACGTTTCGCGCATGAAGGACGGGCAGAAGGGAATCTACTATATCAATGGTCCCTCGCGCGAGGCCATCGAGGCCGGCCCCTACGTGGAGGCGCTGCGGGCACGCGAGTACGAAGTGATTTACAACCTTGAGCAGATCGATGATTTCGTCTTCGATCACATGAATGAGTTCGACGGCAAGCCGCTGCAATCAGCGGACAAGGGGGACCTCGACCTTCCACCGTTGGAGGCGGGGGAAGGTGAAGAGCTGAGCAGCGCGGACGCGGATGCGTTGAGTGGCTGGATGAAGTCGCATTACGGCGATCGCATCGGCAGCGTGCGCGCAAGCAAGCGGCTGGTGAACAATCCCGGCCTGATCGTGACGGAAGGGCACTTCACGGCAACGATGCAGCGCCTGATGGCGGCGATGAAGCAGAGCGGCCCGGCGGAAACCGATGGCAAGTCGTTGACGCTGGAAATCAACACACGCCATCCGCTGATCAGGAAGATCAACGCGCTGCGCACGACTGACGAAGCGTTCGCAGGCCAACTGGCCGATCAACTGGCGGACAATGCCATGCTGGCGGCGGGGCTGCTGCTGGATCCGCGCGCGATGGTGGAGCGGCTGAACAAGTTGCTCAACAAAGCGGCGGGAGTCTAACCGACAGCGGCGAACATCAACGTTCAAGGCGGCATCGTGCCCTTGCAGGCGAAATGAAATCGCAAGGCGCCGATGACCCGCCTGTGAATAAAAGTTTAATCCGGTCCAATTCCGGGAATGACGCGCTTTGCCTTGAACGGGGCGGGCGTTCGCGGGAATTTCGCGACCGAAGATTAATCCCCCAAGGTCTATTCCTCAAATGGCAGCAGTCGCAGAACGCAAAGCAGGCCAACTCGGCTATGCAGAAATCAGCGATCTTCTGGGCGCGGAAGCGGAATCGCTTCTGAATTTCAACACGCCTAAGATCGCGAAGGAAAACATCCACGTCCCCTCAGCGGATTGGGTGGATCGCATCTGGGCGCCGTCCGACCGCCCGATTCCGGTGTTGAACAACTTGCAGCGCCTTTTCGGAACAGGCCGCCTCGCGAACACGGGCTACGTCAGCATCCTTCCCGTCGATCAGGGGATCGAGCACAGCGCCGGCGCGTCATTCGCGAAGAACCCGATCTATTTCGACGGCGAGAACATCGTGAAGCTGGCCATTGAAGGCGGCTGCAACGCGGTGGCCTCCACGCTTGGCGTCCTTGGCAGCGTGGCACGCAAGTATTCGCACAAGATTCCCTTCGTACTGAAGTTCAACCACAACGAGTTGATGACGTATCCGAACAAGTTCGACCAGATCGTATTCGGCTCCTTGAAGCAGGCGGCAGACATGGGCTGCGCGGCGGTGGGCGCGACGATTTATTGCGGCAGCGCCGAGTCCGGACGCCAGATCGTTGAAGTGAGCAAGATGTTCCAGCAGGCGCATGAGCTTGGCATGGCGACGATCCTGTGGTGCTACATTCGCAACGACAAGTTCAAGGTTGAGGGGAAAGACTACCACACCTCCGCAGACCTTACGGGCCAGGCGAATCACCTTGGCGTGACGATCGAGGCCGACATCATCAAGCAGAAGTTGCCGGAGTTGAACGGCGGCTTCACCGCACTCAACAGCGGCAATTCCAGCTACGGCAAGCTGGACAAGCGCATGTACACGGAGCTTTCCAGCGACCATCCGATCGACCTTTGCCGCTATCAGGTGGCGAACTGCTACATGGGCCGCGCGGGATTGATCAATTCGGGCGGCGCCTCCGGCAGCAACGATCTGGCGGAAGCGGTCAAGACGGCGGTCATCAACAAGCGCGCGGGCGGCATGGGCCTGATCTCCGGCCGCAAGGCGTTCCAGAAGCCATTCAAGGATGGCGTGATGCTGCTGAATGCGATTCAGGATGTTTACCTGTCGAAGGAAGTTACCGTCGCCTAAAGACAACCAGAGCGCGGTTCAACTTTACACCACAACGGCAGGGTTGATTAAGCTCAACCCTGCCGTTTTTCTTTTCTGGAGGATCGTGCGTGGTGGTGAAGTTTCGAAACATTCTGATCGCCACGGTGATGGTCTGCACCGTGACAACCTTGCTGCACGCGGACCTATGGGCGCTTCAAACCGATGGCGCGTTACCAACGATGACGCCGCAGCCCACGCCGTCGCCAACGCCCGCAATCACTGAAGTTCCGCCGGACGCCTCGCGCCCCTGTTTCGCCGGGGCCTATTATCGCAAGGCGGTGTCCTCGGTTGATGGCTGGGATGGAATTGAGGGTGAAGTTACGCTTCCGGAAATTGAGTTCGACCGCGACCGCTGGGACGCAACGCGCGGAAGATATCTGGACAATCCGTCAGTGTACATGGGTGGGCGCGCGGGTTCGCAGGAGATCGACTGCGGCCTGACGTGGTCGCAGACACGCGACGAACAAGGCTACATCAGCACGGAAGGGCGCGCATTCCGCCCCTTCTGGCGCAACGACGCCTGGCATAATGCGCCGCTCGATCCGGCATTGTATTTCCATCCCGGCGACAAGGTGCGCATGCGCTGCGCCGTGACGACGAACGGAAAGATGGAACTGGTTGTGACGCTGATTTCGCGCAAAGCCACCGGCGTTCCCGCCACCGCGCCGCTCCCCTTCCGCGCGGAGTTTGACGCGGCGAGCTTCGGCCCTGATGAACTGCAGGAGTTCAAGCGCGTGAACGCCATTGATCAGGTTGGCAACGAAGGCAGGCCCGTCGTCCCGACGAACACAGTCGTGTTTGATGCGAAGTGGGAAAACGTCGTCCTGATTCGCGATGGGCAAAGATTGCCGTTCAACGGACAACGCTTCACGGACATGCGCTGCCCCACGCCGTCCAAGGTTGCAGTGACCGCCGTGCAAAATGACGAGAGCGGTGAGATGATCACAATCGACGGTTCCAAGTAAACGATGTGCCGCTTCGTCTTGTACATGGGCGAGCCGATCACGCTGGCGAACCTCGTGACGGAGCCGGCGAATTCGCTGATCAACCAGTCATTTCACAGTCGCCAGCAGGAGGAGCCGTTGAATGGCGACGGCTTCGGCGTGGCGTGGTACGCGAAGGGAATTTCCGAGCAACCGGCGGTGTTCCGCTCCGTCACGCCCGCGTGGAACAACATGAACCTGCTGAACCTTGCGCGCGTGACCGTCAGCGATTGCGTGCTCGCGCACGTGCGGGCCGCGACGCCGGGC
>JADZDZ010000224.1 GCA_020850785.1 Candidatus Sumerlaeota bacterium
CAGGGCGTGCTGGTACTAAACAAGAATTGGATGGCGGTGCACGTGTGCAGCGTGCGCCGGGCAATCTCGCTTGTATGCCAGGACATGGCACGGGTGGTCAGCAACGACTACACGATCCACGATTTTGATTCGTGGCGGGCGCTGTCGCAGCATGTCGAGGTTCACGGAAACCAGTACGTCCACACGCCGACTTTCCGTATTCTCGTGCCGGAGGTGATCCTGCTGACGGGTTTCAACCGGATGCCGCCGCGCGCGGTGAAGTTCAATCGCCGCAACATCTACATGCGCGATCATTACACCTGCCAGTATTGCGGCGTGAGGCCCGACAAGGAAAGCCTGACGATCGACCACGTCGTGCCGCGCTCGCGCGGTGGACGCTCCACGTGGGAGAACGTCGTGCTCGCCTGCCAGTCCTGCAATTCCAAGAAGGGAAGCCACCTGCACGAGGAAGTGGGGATGAAGCTGGCCCGCACGCCGAAGCGGCCGCACTGGATGTCCACGCTCCGCAACACGCTGAAGGGGCCCGATCGTCCCATCTGGCAGAAGTTTGTCGATGTCGCTTACTGGAATGTGGCGCTTGAAGAGGAATAGAATGAACACCGCGCGGTGGCTGTTTGGCGCCGCGCTTCTTTTTTCAGTCTGGATTTTTCAATCATGTGCGACGATGAGTGCCATGCGTGAGGAACCGTTGGTTTACCATGTGGGCGAGGTGCTCGATGGCGGAACGAATGAGCACTCCTTCACATTCACGTTCAGCAGGGATGAGCCGGGAATTGTCATCAGGGACGCGATGTATCACCGCGACTACATGAGGAAGCACGCGACGATTTCACCGGACGAACCGGGCGCGCTGCGAATGGTGATGGCTTACCAATTGATGCCGGGAAAAACGCGGGCGGACATCGCCCGCTTCAAGGAATTCGACCGCCCCTGGGTGGCGGAAAACAACGGCTACAACAGCGCGACCTACTTCACCGACCGTGCGGCGAATTGGCCCTTCGACGCCTTTGAGGACATCACCTTCAAGTCCAAGGCGGATTTCGAAAGGGCCTATGCGGGGAATGAGACGATGGCGAAGGCGGGGGAGGGATTGTTCGACAAGCAGGTTCTGGTGTTTTCCTGTGTCGTCGCCGGCACGAAATGATTCGCGAGTTTACCGTAAGCGCCCCGCGTCAGGGCCTTCATGAAATCACCCCGCGCGTGGAGCAGGCGGTGGCGGAGTCCCGCGCGGAGTCGGGCCTTTGCACCGTGTATATACGCCACACGTCGGCGAGCCTGACGATTCAGGAAAACGCCGATCCCTCCGCGCGGCGTGATCTGGAACGTTGGCTGAACCGGCTGGTGCCGGAGGATGATGCGATCTACACGCACACGGCGGAAGGGCCGGACGACATGCCGTCGCACATCAAGGCGATCCTGACGCAGTGCTCCATCGCCATTCCCATCGTGCATGGGCGGTTGGCGCTGGGGACGTGGCAGGGAATTTACCTGTGGGAGCATCGCCATCGGGGCGGCCCGCGGAGCATTGTGGTCCATATCCTTGGGGATTAGGAGCGCATTCCCCCTTGCTCGGCCCGACGGGACGGTGAAAATTACAGACTGATTATCGCTTGGGGCCGAATCCTCCATTTCATAGCATTCTGTTGCCTTCCGATCCTCCTCAAACCTTGCCGCCGCTGGCGCGATTTGCCGTGGCGGCTTCCGCCATCCTGGTTCCGGTAAGTGCATTCGCGGAAGGGGCTGCGGCCGATGCGGTGACGGTGCCGATCACCAGCGCCCAACCCGGCGATGTCTGGCCATCCATTGTCGGCGCCATTGTGATGGGCCTGCTGAACTGTCTTTTCACCATGGGGCAGACGGCGATAGCGGCGCTCGGCCCGCACGCAATCGAGGAAATGAACCAAGGGGCCAATCCCTACGATCGTTTCCTGAAGAGGTTCCTGTCGCGGATGCCGCAACTGGAACTGCAATTCCAGGTGGCCGCGCTGATCATGCTGCTCGCGATGATCCTGATGCTGCTTCAGGTGTTCGTGGGCATGTTCCGCGAAATTGTGGGGCCTTTCATGGCGGTCGGCATTTCACTGCTGGTGCAGTTGCTGATCGTGGAGGTGCTGTGCCGCAACATTGTGCTGAACAACATTCGTGGCAGCTTCCGCTTCGTTGTGCCGCTGGCATCGTTCCTTTCGCTGTGGGTGACGCCGCTGACATTTCCGAGTTTCCTTTTTGGCGCCTTCAGCGGAGCGAAGAAGCAGAATATGGCGCTCACGGACATGCACCTGCGGTTGCTCCCCAGCCTGGCGGGCGTTGATCGCGTGATCGACGAGGAAGCATTCGACATGATCGATTCCGTGCGCGAGTTCGCGGAAACGACTGCGGAAAAAATCATGACGCCGCGCACTCAGGTGTTCGGCATTTCGGACGACACGCCGCCGGTGGAGATCATCCGCAAGCTGCAGGAAACGGAGTTCAGCCGCGTCATCGTCTATCACGAAAATCTGGACAATATCGTTGGAACACTGCTGGCAAAGGAGGTGCTGCTGCAGAGGCCGGCGGATCCGCTGTCGCTGCTGCGCAAGCCCATCACCGCCAGCGAAAATGCGCGGCTTCCAGAACTCCTCCGCGTGATTCGCGCGAACCGCGCGCACCTTGTCGTCATCGTGGACGAGTACGGCGGCGTGTCCGGCATTGTCACGCTTCACGACCTGTTCGAGCGCATCGTCGGCCACATCGAGGATGTTGAGGATGAGGACGAACTGTGGATCGAGAATCTTTCCGCAAGGAAGGTTCGCGTGAATGGGCGCGTGGAAATTTGGGAAATCAACGAGGAGTTGAATCTGGCCCTTGATGAATCATTGGCGCGCACGATCGCGGGCTATGTGTTCAATTCGCTTGGGCGTGTTGCGCAGGCGGGCGATGAGGTGCATGCCGCCGGCGCAATCATCCGCGTGGAGAAAAGCGACGACAAGCTGGCGGAAGTGCTGGTGATCGAGAAGGTTGCGGAGTCCAAGTCCGACATCGCCGCGCCGGGAGCCGTCTCATGAATCCCTACGTGACTTTTCCGCTGCTGGCGCTTCTCCTATTCGGGATCATGCTGCGCATTCTCGCTTCCCGGTTCGAAGCTCGCCATCTGCACTATGCGTGGGATTTCCTGTGCCGACCCGGCGACAAGGAGGACAAGGAGCTGCGCGCGGTCGTGATGGATCGCACGTTCGTTGCGCTGAGCGCGGCGAAGCTGGGGCGGTTGATTTCAATCCTGGTGCTGGCGCCGACGATCTACCTGTTGGCGCAATTGTATTTCCCCAAGCTGACTTTTCCGACGACGATGTTGTCGCACACGGCGCAGGAAATGTTGTGGCTGTTCCTGATGGCGGTGGTCATTGCGATGCTCTTCCTGTCGCTTTCGTCACTGTTCATGAAGGGATTCTATGCGCAGCGACGCGCCTCCACGCATGACGATGCGCCGAAGTGGCTCGTGAGCCCGACGGAAAACATTCCCGCGCCGATTGCGGCAGGGAGTCTGCTGTGGGATTGGCTGGTGCGCAGCAGCGAGCTGCTCTACCGACAGTTCAACCTCTCGCGGCCGCACGCATATCTTTTCGAGCAGGACGATGAGCTGCTGATGGCCGTCGGCGACGTGGAAATGCAGGCGGTTGGGGAGCACAAGGGTGGCGGGTCCGCTACGGCAAAAACAGCGGACGAGCGCACCGAGCAGGAGATGATTCGCGCGATCCAGCGCCTGAATGACACGCTGGTGCGGGAGGTCATGCGCCCCCTGAACAACGTGACGGCGATCGGATTGACGAATCTTACCACGGAAAAGTTCCTCGCGATTGCGCGTCGAACGGGCTACACGCGCTTTCCCTGCTACCACGATCAGGTGACGAACCTCATCGGTTTCCTGAATGTGTACGACTTCCTCGACAACAAGGTGGACACCAGTGATCCAACGAAGCTGGTTCGTCGCGTCACCTTCATTCCCGAAATTGCGCGTCTGGATTTGGCGCTTCGGGAAATGCTTCGCACGAAGTCGCAGGTGGAAATTTGCTACGATGAATTTGGCGGCTGCAGCGGCCTGCTGTCGCGCGAGGACATCATCGAGGAAATCACCGGCGAGATCATGGACGAATACGATCGTCCGGAAACGAAGATTCAGTCCTCGCACGGCCATCACATGGTGGATGCCTCCATCGACCTTGACGATCTGGAGCGGGCGCTGGGGTTGCAGCTTGAGAAGAAAAATTGCGACACGCTGGCGGGGTACATCTACCAGCGCCTGAGCAGGACGCCGCGCCGTGGCGAGAGCTTCGAGGAACACGGCTGGATGATCGAGGTGGTCCAACTCGACAACCATCGCATCCGCCGCGTGCGCCTGACACCGCCACCGATGGAAGGCGCATCGCCCGACGGGAAGGCGTGATGAAGCGATGATCCAGCAGACCCTCAAGCAATGGTTCTGGGACTGCTACGATCATCTGGTGGCGCTGTTCGTCGGAAATGTACTGATGTTCGCGCTCACGTTCGGCGGCGGCTTTTTGGTCGTGCAATTTTCCGCACCGTTCATCGCCACGCTGCCGGGCGGTTTCCAGGTTCTCGCTGGCTTGGCTGTGGCGATTCTTTTCCTGTCGATTGTGTGTGCGATTTGGTTTTCTGCGACGGGCCATTTCGGTGCGCTGGTGGCGCGGGAAAAGTATCCCGCGTTTCGCGAACTTTTGCGCGGAATCGCCTCCGACTTTCTTCTTCAGTGGAAGTACAGCGTGGTCTGCATCACGGGTGTTTGCGTTTTTCTGGTTAACATATGGTTCTACAGTTTCAGCGGCATGATGCAGGCGCCCCCGTTTTTGCTGCATGTTCTTTCAG
>JADZDZ010000225.1 GCA_020850785.1 Candidatus Sumerlaeota bacterium
AACTTCCACCTCCATTCCCGGCGACACCAGCAGAAGCGGCGGACCGGGAAGCCCGCAGGTGGATTGCACACGTTTCGCCAGCCAGATCGCACGCTACCACATGCGTTCGGTGGAGGCGCACCTGCGCGACCAAAAGCCGAATGAATCGTTGGATGGCCCCGTGCCGAGCGTTCACTACATCGGTGGCCGTGCGAGCCGCCTGCCGGGAATGCGGGCCTTTGTGGAGGCGGTGATCGGCGCACCCCTGCGGCGCATTGATCGTCGGCCCATTTCGGGAATTGCCCTGGCGCCGGGAATCAAATGGGCGGACGTCGCGGACAACGCATTGCTTTTGGGCGGCCTTATCGAGGCCACAAAACCCGATGGCTGTTTTGTCTCCACGGGCGAATCGGAATTCCAGACGGTGAACCCCAGCTCGCAGCAGGCATGTTCGATAAGCGCCCTGAACGAAAACACGCTGTACGTTTTTGAACAGAAGCTCGAAATCATTCCAAACTAAACCCAACAAATTCAGCCGATTGCTTTTTGGCAGAATCCTTGCCATGTACCATGGGCAGCAAAGGAGCCATCATGCGCACCCGTAACCTGACAGCCATTTATTCCCTGATTCTGGCGACCTCGGTCGCGATTCCCATCATCGGCTCCGCGCAGGACAAGTCGGCGGCTGAAAAGGCGTGGAAGGCGGGCGACCCGTCTTCGCAGCCCGACCGGGTGCAGCGTTTCAAGGAACGCAAGCGGGTCCGTGTCGATGGCAATGAAGCGATGGACCCCATGGCCGATCCGCCTCCGAACGAGGAGAGAATGCGCGAAGGCAATCCTGCCCAGCCGCGCGAAGGAATGGAGTTCGAGCGCGAGGCGCGGCGGGAAGCGTTCCCACCCGGCATGCGCATCGAAAGGCGGTTGATGCAATATCGTCTGGAGGCGCAGCGGCTCAGCAGTGTGCCAACCGATGTGGAAGCGGGACGAAAGCGGGCCGAAGCGCAGAAGGAAAAGGGGCAACTGACGCCGGAGCGGGAGGCGCGGCTGGAAAAAATTGCCGCGGCAAAGTTGTCGCTGAACGAATTGGAGCGTGCGGAATTTGTCGATCGGGTGAAGGCGGAAGTGGCCACTGGGCTCAAAACCGCACAGGAAAAGCTTGATGGTGTGCAGCAAAAGGATGCACCTCAGGCGCCGGATCAGTGGCGAAAGGTTGAAGAATCCCTAACAAAGATCAACGAATCGACCACCTCTTTCGAAGATTTGGCGAAGGCGTTGCAGGAGGTGGCACCAGAATTGCCTTCATCCGATGGTCGCGTTGGTCCCGGAGGTCGGGACGAACGCATGCGCCGGGAAATTGAAGTTCTGCGGAGGCGAATCGAAAACCTGCAGAATGAATACGGCGCCTACGACGGAATGGAGGCCGGGGGAGAATCACCCCTGCGCCACCAGCGTCCCCGCCCAAGAATAAATGGGGATGAAGATGGTATGTATCAAGGTTTGGGCGATCCGCCACCAGCGGCGCGTCCGAAGGATAGTCAAGCTGGAGAAAAGAAGGTAAGAAGTGAACAAGGAAATGATAAAAAGTAAATTCATGGATCAGCCGGAACAGGACACTCCACTGGAAACGCTGGAGCGGGAGATCGAATCCTGGCGCTCGAACATGAAGATTCGCAAGCAGGTGTACGCCCAGGCGGCGGAGCGCCTTCGCGCGCGGCTTCGCGCCCACAAAGACAGCATCCAGTAACCCCCCTCAATTAGCCTCGCATCCAAGTGGGACGCTGCGGGATGATCCTCCAAGGATCATCCCCACGGCAACCGCGTCATGGCTCCCAAAAACGACACAAGCAATTCAGGGCCTTTGGCGAGGCAGTCCATGCGGATTTCACGTTATCTTGCGCGCTGTGGGATCGCTTCGCGGCGCGACAGCGAGGCGGTGGTCCTTGCGGGGCGCGTGAAGGTGAACGGCGTGAAGCAGACGAATCTGGCAACGCAGATCGCGGAGGGTGATCATGTGATGCTGGATGGGCGCCTGCTGGAACTGCCGCCGGAACACCTGACGCTGCTGATGAACAAGCCGCTGGGGGTGATGGTCACGCGCGAGGATCCCCAGGGGCGACAGACCATCTATGACATTCTGCCACCGCAATTCGCGTCGCGCACGCGCGAGTTGGTGTACGCGGGGCGGCTCGACTACAACACGAGCGGACTGCTGATCATGACGACGAACGGCGAGCTGGCGAACAGGCTGGTTCATCCGCGCTATCATGTGGACAAGACATACCGCGTTCGCACGGACCAGCAGTTGACGAAGGAAAGCCTGCAGGCGCTGCGCAGCGGCGTGACGCTGGAGGATGGAAGGACAAAGCCCTGCGTCGTGAAGCAGTTGCATGAACGCGCGGACATTCACCCATTCGAAATCACGCTGCAGGAGGGAA
This sequence comes from Candidatus Sumerlaeota bacterium, assembly GCA_020850785.1. Lineage (GTDB taxonomy): Bacteria > Sumerlaeota > Sumerlaeia > SLMS01 > SLMS01 > JADZDZ01. The sequence goes on from JADZDZ010000225.1 coordinate 2,415, forward strand.
AGAATCGTCAGGTGCGGCGCATGGTGGAGGCGGTGGGTGGGAAGGTGATCGAATTGCAGCGCATCCGCATCGGTTCGCTCACGCTGCGCGACTTTTTTCCCGACGGACAGCCGGGTGTCGTGGCGCTGACGGAAAAGGACGTGAAGGGATTTCTGGGAGAGCCGACGCAGTGACGCGGGACGAGCGCTGGATGCGCCATGCGCTGATGCTCGCGGCGCGGGCAAAAGGGGAGACGCGCCCGAATCCCTGCGTGGGCGCCGTGATTGTTTCCGCAGCGGGGGAATTGTTGGGCGAGGGATGGCACCGCAGGGTGGGACAACCCCACGCGGAAGTGGAGGCGATCCGCGACGCGCGCGAGCGCGGGAATGAAACACGCGGCGCGACGATGTACGTCACGCTGGAGCCGTGCAATCATCAGGGGCTCACGCCGCCATGCACGCAGGCGGTGCTGGACGCGGGAATTGCGCGGCTGATGGCGGCGATGCGGGATCCGAACAGCAAGGCGGCGGGCGGGCTCATCCACCTGCGCGAGCGGGGCGTGGAGGTCGCAAGCGGCGTGTGCGAGGAGGACGCGATGCTGCTCAATGCGGAATTCATCACGTTTCATGCGCTGAGGCGTCCGCTGGTCACGTTGAAATGGGCGATGACGATGGATGGCTGCACGTCGCTGGACAACGGCGAATCATTTTGGATCACGGGCGAGAAGGCGCGTGAGCAGGTGCATCATTCACGCGCGGCCCATGACGCGGTGCT
>JADZDZ010000226.1 GCA_020850785.1 Candidatus Sumerlaeota bacterium
CCGCAGGCCATCGCCTCCAGCAGCACCATCGCGAAGCCCTCCACGAGTGACGGAAAAACGAAGACGCTCGCTTTCCCGTAGTACTGGTTCAATTGCGCGTGGGGCACCGATGGCGTGTAGCTGGCATTGCCGAGATTCTGCGCGAACCATTTTTCGGGAAACTGCAAGCCACCCACCAACATCAACTCGGAATCGGTGAGCTTCAGTTCCTTCCAGGCGCGCAGCAAGTAGTGGACACCCTTGCGCGGCCCCACGAGCCCGATGAAGGCAACGCGGAAGATGTCATCGACGCGTTGCAGGGGATGGAAGTAGTCAACCGGTCCGCCGTAGGGAACCACGGAGATTTTTTCCGCGGGAGTCCCGATCGCATTCAAGGAACGCAGCGTCACCGATGACGCCACGATGATGTGATCGGCCAGCGCGATTTCCTGCTCCTTGCGTTCGATCTTCCAATCCGGTTCGCACACTGCCTGCAGGGCGTCGCGAAATTCCGGGAAAGCATCGACTTCCTCCCGCATGATGGCACGGCTCATCTTGTAGTGCATGATTGGCAGGTCGTATAGACGCACGATCCCACGCTTCTTCGCTTCCTGGAAGGAAAGGGCCGCCGTGTCCTCGTAGCAGTAGATGCCGTCCAACCCATCCATGTGGCCGCGTGCAAAGGCGCGATCGAGCGCAACCGCGTTTCGGTTGACCAACTTGTCATGCGGCACATGCACAAACCGGTGGGCCTTCGTAGCAGAAAGGATCGCGCGAAGGAATTCCCGCCGGCCATGGGTGGAAAACTTCACGCCTGCGGGAAGCTGCCAGTTCCGCCGCCCCAGTTCGCGCTTCAGCCGTGCTTCAAATCGCTTTGGAAAGCGTGCCACGATGCGATCAATGGACGCCTGATTCTTGAAGCCGAACGCGGCAACAACTTCCTGAAGGAGTCCCGCCTCGTGAAGCGCAAGCGCCGCGTTGCGCGAGAAGGGTGAACCGGTAAGATGTGAGAGAGAAACTTTCACTGCGTTTGCCGCGTATCAGCCCCGCACCGGCGATGGCTCTGCATATTCGTCATCATCAAGTGATTCCTGTTCCAATTCCTCCGCTTCCAACAACGCCTGCTCCTGCGCGCGCAGTTCCTCCCGACGCTGCAGGCGTGGCAGTAACGCACCAAATCCTGCGAGGAACCAGTAGTAGACTCCTGCGGTGTGCTGGAATACAAGCTGCCCCGGCAACATGACGAGATGCAGTGCCAGAGCCATCAGCGCGATGCTGCGCAGCGCGGGGTCCCGCATCTGTAGGAAGACGATCCATAGCAGCAACAGGAAGCCGAATCGTGTTCCGTACCAAAGCACGAAGCCAACCGCACCAAGCTCCGCCAGCACGCGATCAGGTTCATCCTCCAGCTCAAGGATTGAATCCCCCTGAGGCAGGTTCAACGCCCTGCGAAGGCCCCACGTCGCGGGATGATACGCGCCAGCGCCCTGTCCCCCCACGCGACCTTCATAGCGGAAAATATCAAAGAAGTTTTCGAACTGTTTCGTCGGGCTGATGCGTGAATCGCTGGTCGTGTCCAGCTTGTTCATACGCTCCATGAAAGCCTTGTAGGCGGGGGAGCGCACGAAGCCCACGATGCTGATGATTCCAACAATGACAATGGCGGGAAGCATCTTGCGAAACTGACGCTGCGAGTAGACCGCCTGCGTGCCGATGTAGAATGTGGCGATCAGCGCAGCGCTGAACACCGGCATTCGCGATCCCGTCATCATCATGTTCGTCACGCAAAGCACCAGCGCACCCATCATCAGCAGCTTCTGTATCTTGCTGCCACCGATCTTCGTGATCAGCGTCATCAGGAAGCCGAAAATCACTGTCAGGTACGTCACGTAGCCGCTGATGTAGGAGAACGGGCCCGTGATGCGGACTTTTCCGCTGCCGAATGACGTGATGTTCATCGCGTCCACATCGCCGACGTAGGTGTTGATGCGCGCGCTTGCGGGCGAACTGAACTGCAGCCAGCCCAGCAGGCCGACGGGTATCACCGTCAGCGCATACTTCCAGAGGAAATCCTGCAACTCCTCCTTCGTTTCGAACATCCGGGGCACAAGGGCCAGCAGCGGCACGTAAATCAGGTAGTGGCGGATCCCCAGAATTCCCGCCGCCAAGGAACCCAGCCGCGGATTCAGGCCCTGCACAAAGATGATCAATGCAGTGAGGGTGAAGATCGGACGAAGGAAGCGAAGCTCCGCGGGCATGATGGATCGCCTGCCGTTTTGCAGCAAAAACATGATGTAGGCGACGATGAAGATGAAGTCCTTCATGAAGTAAAGCGCGTTGGCCATGCTGGGCATGAACCATTTGCGCAACGCGCCGTCGATCAGCACGGAGTACAGGCCAAGCTTCACCCATGTGCGCCAATCGAGGATCATGCGACTGCTGCTCTCAAGAGCTCCAAGTACCTTGCGGAAATCGCATTCCGCCGAAATTGCGGAAGATGCGTTGCAGACTCCGCGTGTAGTTTCTCCACCAACGCGGGATTCTCAAGCAGGGATCGCATGCGATCGGCCAGTTCCCCGGCGCTGCCATTCGGGAAAAGCAGCCCGCAGGGGCCGGCGGCTTCCGGCAGGCCGCCTCCCTCCGACGTGATCAGCGCACAGCCGCAGGCGATTCCCTCCAGCGCGACAATTCCGAACGGTTCCGGCCAGCGCGATGGCACGATCATCACGCGGTGCCCATTCAGCAGCGCCGCAAGATCGGCCCCGCGCTTCACGCCGGCGAATTCCACGTTGCCAAGGTTCCACTCCCGCGCCCGCGCCTTCAGCGATTCCTCTTCGGGCCCGCTGCCCACGATGGTGATCGTCGGGCGGTGCCCCTTCTCCGAAAGCATCCGGGCCGCATCCAGAACCAAATCAGCGCCCTTGTCGGAAACAAGGCGGCCCACAAAAACAAAGTCGCGCGAACGCTCAATGCCCGGCATCCAATGGAACAACGAATCATCGTAGCAGTTCGGGACGACAACGCTTGGCGCATTCAGGTGCTTTGCGATGGCACTGCTGCAGGAAACGCTCACTGCGGCGCGGCGCGTGGCGATCTGTTTCACGCGACCCGCCAGCGACGGCTTCGCGCCCGGCGGCACGTACCATGTCTGATGCGTGACGGCGAATTTTGTGCGAGGCGCAAGCGCCAGCGGCCACAGCCCCTTCAGGCTCACGCAGCCTTGGAAGAACACATCGCTCCATCGGGTGAGGGCCAGCAGCCGGCTTCCCTTCGGGGAGCGGATCACTTCGAAGTCGAACGGCTCCGCTTCCCTGTTCGTCGTTTGGCACACGACCTTCACTTCTTCGCCCGCGCGCGCAAAATCCTCCGCCAGCCAGCGCATCATATTTTCCAATCCACCCACGGACGGGAAGAAGAGTGGTGTATAGACAAGAATCTTCACCGGCCGGAAAGGACCTGTTTGTAAAGTTCAACGTGCGCGGCAACGCGATGTGGATGGTACCAAGCGCGCACCTTGTCGCTGATCACCTGCAACTCTCCGTCAGCGAGATGATCAGGAAGGATTTCAGCAAGCAGGTAGTGCTCCGAAACGCGGAGCCCTTCGCCGGCGGGAATGTTTGGAGCCGCGCCCACCGGCACGGTTCCATTCGCGCAGTAGCTGGAAAAGATCGTGGATTTCCCAAGAAAATCCACCGGATAGGAGAAATATCCCGCCACCGATTCGCGGAAGAGCTGCGACAATTCATCCTTTGCAACCCAGCCGCTGTTCCGCACGGGAATCTGTTCCACCTGTTCCGGAATCAACTGCGTCGCTTCGCCCACATTCAGGATTTCCGAAAGGCGCAATGCCCTGCACGCCTTTGTCATTGCTGCGTTGTCTTCGCGAAATGCGCGCTCCCGCCAGGATTTGCTTCCAAACACAAGCAATCGCCGCTTGCGCCCCGAAATGGGCGGCACTGCGTCCGGTTCGCCCGCGTGACTGAAAACCGGGAGCGAAGGCACGTCCCGCCCCGTTGCCTTCGCAAGGAATCGCGCATAGGCGCTGCGATTCGTGATGCACTGGTCGCTCATCTTGGCGATGGTCGTCAGCGTCCACCACTGCGCGGGGGAAAGCCAGAAGCCGCTCGTCGTGATTGGACCTGATCCACCCAGTTCGTGGAACATCGTGACCAAACGCGCGTGGGAATTTGTCTTCCGAAAATGCTTCAGTACGGACGCCAGCCAAAGCGGCACGCCGCGCTTTTGAAATCCATAGGCGGAGCATTGCAGCACGACATCGCCACGAAACTCCCGCAGGATTTTCTCCAGCTTCCTGCGATTTGCCTCGCCAATCCAAGACACCCCAGCCTCGTCTGCCGCATCGGAGGGCCTTTCGCGGCAGCACACCACATCCACCGCATAATTGCCCGTGGCGATCAACTCTTCGCGGATGCGAGCCGTGTAGTCGGCAACGCCGCCGCTTCGCGGCGGAAACTCCGGCACGACAAGGCAAACGTTGCGCATCCTACCGCCTCATCCCCGCGCGATGCTGATCGAGCCACATCGCATAAAGATCATGCACACGCTGTGCGGCGGGCCGCCATCGCAGCGATTGAACGCGCTCCCAACCCGTCCGTGCGATGCGTGCGCGAAGTCCATCATCGCGCATGAGTTCGCTCGCGGCGGAATGCAATTCACCGGCCGTCGGCTGCGCCATCAACATTGCTTCCTCGCGATCCTTCAGCCCCGCCGCGAAACCCGTGCGCGAGGCAACAACAGCCACGCCGCACGCCATCGCCTCCGCCGTCACGAGGCCAAAACTTTCATAGTAGGAAGGCACCACCATAACCGTCATGCGTTGATACATTTCGATCATCTGCTCCTTCGATTTCACGAAGGGAATGACCTGCACGCGATCCGCCACGTCGGCAAAATGTGCTTGTGTGTCGAAGCCGTCGCCGACGCCAACGAGCAGCAGGCGCCAATCGGGAAAATCCCTCAACAGCCGCGTGGCTCCTTCTCGAACTGCCGACACTCCTTTTCGTTCGATCCACGAACCGCAGTAACCGAGCACGCGTTCCGTACGTGGGTGAGGTGCCACGTTGAGGAAAATTTCCGGAAGTGGATTGGCAATCCCCTCCGCGCCAAAGCGCCCCGTCAGGCGGTTCGCCTTCGCATAATCCTCCTCGAACTTGCTGACCAGAAGAACGCCATCGGCATTTTGAAACGCGGAACGGATATTCTCATCATGATTAAGGTTGTAGAAACGCGCGGGCCTGCCACCGGGAGTGTTGTGAACACCATGCCGCATGAGGGATTCGCGCACGTTCAGTTCAATGCCATTGGAGTGCAGCACGGTGATAAACTTCCGATCCCTGTGTGCCTTCAGCGCCTTCAGTGCCGCGTGCGATTCGGCCCCGTAGAATTCCACGACGTCGTACTCACAATCGCGAACGCGCTTCGCGGCAAAGCGGCTCATGCCGAGAACCTGCCGATAATATTTTCCGCGACGCACTTTTCCATGGAACAGCTCATATTCCTCCGGCCCGTGCAGTTCCACCTCATCGCCCAACTCGCGCAGATTTTTCGCATAATTCACGATCACATAGCCGGAACCCTGATGCTCCAGCAGTGGACAGTTGCTGATCGTCAGGATGCGCACGATTCAGCGGAGGAGCGTCGCAACGATGCGCCCAAGGAATGATCGCAGGATGATGGGAAGCGCGGCAATTGCCGCAGCGCGCGACTGCTTCCGCAGGATACTCCAGCGCCGCAGCGCCGCATCGAAGTATCCGCGCTTGCAGTAGAAATGCACGTACAGCCGTGAAATCTCCACGGGTGACATTTGCCGCGCGGGCCGCCCGCCCGATGGCTTTGCCGCCAACTCCACCAAGGACTTCGCGCGCACCTGATACGTGTGCTTCTCCAACGTTTCCCGCTGCCCTGCATCGGCGATGCGAATGCGTGCCGCGTCATCCGCCAGATACTTCCTTACCAGCGGAATAATTTCCGATTCATTGCGATAGGCGATGTAGTGAACCCCTTCCTGATAACCCATTTGCTCCAAGTCCGACGGCGCCCACGTGAGCAGCAGCGCGCCGGACGCCATCGCTTCGAAGTATCGCAGGTTCGCATATTGCACATCCGCTCGCGGAAGATTCACGACGATTTTGGATTGCTGATAAGCCTCCATCATCTGCTGCGGATTGTGGAACTTCCGCCAATCGTTCATCTTGAAGTGCTTCGCCAGCTCAGGAATAACCCGCGCGCGCATGGGGTAGAGTTTCGGTTCGATGGAGCCCACCCAACCGATCTCGAAGGGGCGTTCCGCCGCCGCAGCGGCGTACTGCGGCGCGCCGTCCACGCAAAACCAAAGGTCCGTCGCGCCGGAATGCTTCCGCGCGAACGCGTCGCGCATCCCCGGCGTGAAGAGGCAGGGATAATCAACCAGTCGGCTCCAATACTCGCGCTTGTCGAGCCCGCACGGCGTGTCGATCTCGAAGGAGACAGTGGGCGCGGAAACATTTTCCAGCCCGCTGGGAAGCGACGGAATGGGCGCATCCGGCCAGATCACCAAGGCGGGACTTTCCGGCAGCGCCTTCACCAGTTGATCGACGTCTCCATCCACGGGGAAGTCGTCGGGATAGATTTCGCAACGATGCCCAAGGCCCTCCAGCGCGCGCACGAAGCCTGCGCGTTCGCGCACGATTTCCTTCCGATGACACAGGAAAAGAAACAGCATCACCCAGCCTTCGCTTCTTCGCGTGAACCGCGAATCATGAAGATGTAAACCATTGTCAACTGACCGATCAACATGGATGCACTGTAAATGATGTTAAGGGTAAATGCATGCTTCGCGGTGGTGATGCCAACAATGAAGATCGAGGCAACCTGAACGATGATCGCGGAAAGATTCAGCACTCCCTGATACTTTGAGAATCCCTGCCCCATCAAGGCCTGAAAGAAGAAACTGGAGAGATGCCAGATTCCCCACGACGTCAGGAAGAGGAAAAACTCCGTGTGGAGGTGCGAGTAGTTCCTCCCCAGCAGCTTCAGCAGCGGCGTTGATACCAGCATCGCTGTTGATATCACGGAAACCACCGCCACAACCTGCACCACCGTCAATTTTGCCAGCAGCTTCTTGGCTGCCGCGTGGGTACCCACCTTTGCAATGCGCGTAATCACAAGCGTCGTGCAGATGTAGGTCACGAAGTTGGTCACCTGACCAAGGCGGCTGATGGCTCC
>JADZDZ010000227.1 GCA_020850785.1 Candidatus Sumerlaeota bacterium
GTTTGGATCGACCAGTATCCCTACACCGCATCCAGCACGACGTTGTCGGTGATGCTTCCCGACTGGGTGCGCGAGAACGGCGACAAGGCGGGGCGCGAGATGCTCGCCGATTCCGGCCAGATCAATCGCGTTCTGGCGGACATGCGCGAGAGCAACGAGGTGAAGCGCGGCCGCAAGGACCTCAGCTACACGGTGATTGCCTCCTGCAAGGCGATTCCCGAATTCACGGGCTACAACATCAAGCAGGTGGCGCAGATCATGAAGCTGCGCGCAGAGAAGGGGGACGCGGTCGATTTCAAGGCCATCCCGCAGGACCAATGGCCCACCGTGACGATGGAGGACCAGTATCGCGCGGTGATCGCAATCTACGTGAAGGGAAGCGCAAGCTGCGTCTATCACACGATGGACGAGCATGAGGTGGAGGACATCATGCGCTCACCGCTGGTCTCCGTTTGTTCGGACAGCGGTGTTCGTTCCTTCGGCGTGGGAGTGCCGCATCCGCGCGGCTACGGAAGCAACGCACGTGTGCTTGGCAAGTACGTGCGCGAGCGCAACGTGGTGCCGCTGTCGGAGGCCATTCGCAAGATGACCTCCATGCCCGCCACGGCGTTTCGCATGAAGGATCGCGGGCTGCTGCGCGAAGGGTGCCACGCGGACATTGTGGTCTTCGATCCCGCCACCGTGACGGACAAGGCGACCTTCGAGGCTCCACACCAGTATTCGGAAGGCTTCAGCTACGTCCTCGTGAATGGCGTGGTCGTCAACGATCACGACACCGTCACGGGGAAGAAACCCGGCGAGCCGATTTATGGCCCCGGCTATAAAATGGCGCAGGCATCGCAGGCAGCCACGGCGCCCAACGCGCCTTGACCGGCGGTTTAACCCCGCAATATCTTTCCCGCCGTCGATCACTTTCCCACACTGAGGAGCCCCAACTACGATGAGCGTCACTGATTCTGCCCTCTCAATCCTCGAAGCACAGGACCCTGCTGTCGCCAGCGCCATCGAGGAGGAACGCAATCGCCAGTTGGGCACTCTGGAAATGATCGCGTCGGAAAATTTTGTCTCCCGCGCCGTGCAGGAAGCGGCGGGAAGCGTCCTGACGAACAAGTACGCGGAAGGCTATCCCGGCAAGCGCTACTACAACGGTTGCGAACCGAGCGACAAGGTGGAGAACCTCGCCATTGATCGCGTGAAGCAGCTTTTCGGCAGCGCCTGCGCCAACGTGCAGTCCCACAGCGGATCAACCGCGAACCAGGCGGTTTTCTTCGCCACGATGAAGCCCGGCGACACCGTGCTGTCGCTCTCGCTCGCCAACGGCGGGCACCTGTCCCACGGCCACCGCGTGAACATGGCGGGCCAGTTCTTCAAGATCGTCAACTACGGCGTTTCCGCGGACACGGAGCAGATCAACTTCGATGAAGTCGCCTCGCTCGCGCGCGAACACAAGCCGCGCATGATCATCACCGGCGGTTCCGCCTATCCGCGCCTCATTGACTTCGCGAAGTTCCGCGCGATCGCCGATGAAGTCGGCGCCGTCTTCCTCGTGGACATGGCGCACTTCGCCGGACTCGTTGCGGGGAAGGCGATTCCCTCGCCCGTTCCCCACGCGCACATCGTCAGCAGCACCACACACAAAACGCTGCGCGGGCCGCGCGCCGGCATCATCCTCAGCGATGCGGAATGGGGGCCGAAGATCGACAAGGCCGTGTTCCCCGGCCTGCAGGGCGGACCACTCATGCACATCGTCGCCGCAAAGGCGGTCGCCTTCGGCGAGGCCCTGAAGCCCAGCTTCGCCACCTACGCAAAGCAGGTGATCCGCAACGCCCAGACGCTCGGCGAGACGCTCGTGGCGAAGGGCCTGCGCCTCGTCGCCGGCGGCACCGACACGCACCTGATCCTCGTCGATCTGCGCAACTACAACGTCACCGGCAAGGACGCCGCCAATGCGTTGGAGCACGCCGGCATCACCGTGAACAAGAACGCGATTCCCTTCGATCCGCAGAAGGAATGGGTCACGAGCGGCATTCGCATCGGCAGCCCCGCGCTCACCAGCCGCGGCATGAAGGAAGCGGAAATGCGCACCATCGCCGGTTGGATCGCGGAGGTCGTCAAGGACCCCGCCGATGAATCCACCCAGCGCCGCGTTCGCGCCCAAGTCAGTGAACTGACCGCAAACTATCCCCTTCGCGCGGACGAAGCTTGATTGTCTGACGCGCCCCCTCGCGGGGGCGCGTCGTCTTTTCATTTTCCGAACTGGCCGTTGCTGCCGTTGGTGGTGGCATGCTGCGGCAGTGTCGCCTGCGCGAGCATGGAGGGAAGCTCCGGCTCCTCCAGATACGTGTAGCCGTTCATTCCGTCGATGTAGTACCGCACCAGCGACGCGCTGTCCTCCAGCGTGATCCGCTTGTCGCGCACGGCCCGCTCCACGTCGCGACGGAAGCGATTGATCATGTCCTTCGGCTCAAACTGCACGTAGCTCAGCACCTCCGAAACCGTGTCGCCTTCCACGACGTGGTCCAGAATCACGTGGCCCGTTTCGTCGATGCTAACGTGCACCGCGTTCGTGTCCCCCAGAAGGTTGTGCAGGTCGCCGAGAATTTCCTGGTACGCGCCAACAAGGAACACGCCAATCAGGTACGTGCCCCCCTTGTAGTTGTGCAACTCGATCGTCTTCTTCACCTCGCGGATGTCGATGAACTGATCCACCTTGCCATCGGAATCGCAGGTGATGTCCGCCAGAATTCCGCGCCGCGTGGGCTGCTCGTTGAGCCGATGGATCGGCATCAGCGGGAACAACTGGTTGATCGCCCAACTGTCGGGCATCGATTGGAACAGCGAGAAATTGCAGAAGTACGTGTCCGCCAGAATTTCCTCCAGACCTTCCAACTCCTCCGGCTCCTCGTCCAGTTCGCTCGCGGTTTTCTTCACCTTCTCGCAGATCGTCCAGAACATCGATTCCGCCTGCGCGCGCTTCTCCAGCGACAGATAGCCGAGATTGAAAAGGTTCACCGCCTCCTCGCGCGCCTGCGCCGCATCGTGGTAGTTCTCCAGGTAATTCTTGCTCGAATAGCCCGTGATGATGCCGTAGAGATCATGAATCGGCTGCGCCTCATCCTCCGCCGGTTTTTCCGGCTTCTCCAGCATCGACTCCTCGTAGCCGCTGCGCCCCAGCACGTTGAAGACCAGCATCGAATGGTACGAAATCACCGCGCGCCCTGATTCGGACAGGATCGTCGGATGCGGCACGCCCGCCTCGTCGCACACCGTCTTGATGCGGAACACCACGTCGTTCGCGTATTCCTGCAGCGTATACTTGATGGACGATTCAAAGTTTGTCTGCGAACCGTCGTAGTCCACGCCCAGCCCGCCGCCCACGTCCAGATACTGCATGTTCGCGCCCGCCAGACGAAGCTGCGAATAAATCCGCGCCGCCTCGCTGATCGCCGCCTTGATGTTGCGGATGTTGGAAACCTGGCTCCCCATGTGGAAATGCAGCAACTGAAGGCAATCCTCCATGCCGCGTTCCTTCAGGTACTGCAGCGCCTTCAGCACTTCGGGAATCGTCAGCCCGAACTTCGAACGAATGCCCGCGCTCGATTCCCAGCGCCCCACGCCGCGGCTCGCCAGCTTCACGCGCACGCCGATCCGCGGCCGCACGTTCAGCTTCTCCGCATACTTCACGATCAACTCAAGTTCCGTGAACTTCTCCACGATCGGAATGATCTTCTTCCCGATCTTGCTCGCCAGCATCACCGTCTCGATGAACTCATCATCCTTGAACCCATTGCAGACGATAATCGTCTCCGTGTCATCCACGAGCCCCATCACCGCCAGCAACTCCGGCTTCGATCCCGCCTCAATGCCAAAGCCCAGCGGCTTCGCATAGGTCAGGTATTCCTCCACCACGTGACTCTGCTGGTTCACCTTGATGGGATAGATGCAGGCGTAGCGGTTGCCATAGGCGGAATCCGCGATCGCGCTCTGGAAAGCCTGATGAATCTCCTCCAGCCGATGCTTCAGGATGCCGGGGAAGCGCAGCAGCGTCGGCGGCGAAATTCCCCGAAGTTGCAACTGGTCCATCAACTCCTTCAGGTCAACGGACTGATCGGCTCGCTTTGAAGGATGAACGCGCAGGTTGCCATTTTCGCCGATGGAAAAGTACCCTTTTACCCAATGATTCACCCCATAGAGCTCCACAGAGTCGTGAATCTTCCATTTTTCAATCGAACGAGCGGCTACGTCACGCGCCATCGGCGGATATGATGCCTCCTTGGGCACTAGGCTGCGGGGACGTTATCGCGCCCCGGCGGGAATGCAAGGTTGAATGCGAGGAAATGAGGAACTGACGGTGGCCGAATAGTGAAGGCTTTATTTCAATTCA
>JADZDZ010000228.1 GCA_020850785.1 Candidatus Sumerlaeota bacterium
ATGCGCCGTGTGCTGCGCCCCGGCGGGCGCGTGGCGATTTTGGAGTTCACCAAGCCCGAAAGCGCCCTCATGCGCTACCTTTACGTCCCCTACTTCCAGCACGTGCTGCCACGCATCGCCGCCACGCTGTCCCGCAAATCGGCCTATCTTTATCTTCAGGCTTCGGTTATGAATTTCCCGAACCGTCGGCAACTGGCGCGAACCATGCAACGCTGCGGTTTCGTGCGCGTGCGCCACTGCGCGCTTTCCTTTGGAATCGCTGCGATTCACATCGCGGAAAGGTCCTGAAGACCATGAAGGCAGGCAGCGAGCAGATCGTCGTTGGAATTTCCGGCGCCAGCGGCGCCCGCTACGGCCTGCGCTTCGTGGAGAAGGCCGTCTCCCTTGGGCTTCATGTGCACCTGATGGTCACGCAAAGCGCCTTCCGCGTCATGCAGGAGGAGGAGGGAATCGCAGGCGTCGGCGCGTCGTCCGCGCTCACGAAATGGCTGCGGATTTCCGAGGAACAATCGCGCGCCGTCACGCTCTACAACAATCGCGACATTGCCGCCAAGCCCGCCAGCGGCACCTTCCGCGCGCGCGCCATGGTTGTCATTCCCGCAAGCATGAAGACCGTGGCGGGCATCGCCCATGGCTACACCGATGACCTGCTGACGCGCTGCGCCGACTGCTTTCTCAAGGAACGACGCCCGCTCGTCATTGTGCCGCGCGAAACGCCCCTCAGCGCGATTCACCTTCAGAACATGCTCACCCTCGCGCAGGCGGGTGCCCACATCGTTCCTGCCATGCCGGGCTTCTACTGCGCGCCCCAGTCCGTTGATGAAATGATCGACTTCATGGTGATGAAGGTTTTCAACCTTCTCGAAATCCCCCATGACATCGCCATGACTTGGGAAGGGCCTGCGCGCGAGTAACGCTTTACCGGCGCTCCGCATCAAATTTTCGAAGGATTGATTGCCACGGCACACCCGGCAGTGCTCTCTCTCTGCCCCCGCCATGGCACAGACCACCACCACATTCACGCGTGCACGCATGTTGATCCAACCCCGCTGGGAGGGTAAGGATGGATTGCGCGCGATATTGTCCACCTCCTTTCCGCTGATGCTCTCCTTTATGGTGGCATCGATGAACCTGCTGCTGGATCGCATTTTCCTCGCGTGGCATTCCAAGGACGCCTTCAACGCCGCGTTGCAGTCTGGCATGACGCATTGGATGATCGTGAATATCTTCTTTCAGGCGGTGGGATACACGGCCACCTTCGTTGCGCAGTACGTCGGCGCGAAGGATGACCGCGATGTTGGTCCCATGATGTGGCAGGGCGTTTACGTGTCGCTGTTGGGTGGCGTGGTGATGGCGCTGCTGGCGCCGATCGGTTATCCGATCTTTCGCTTCATCGGCCATCATGGCAACGTGCCGCTGCTGGAGGCGCAGTACTTCGAAATGCTCTGCCTTGGCAGCTTCGCGTTCCTGCTTTTCAACACCGTGATCAGTTTTTTTGCGGGTCAGAACCGCACGATGATCATGCTGTTCTTCAATATTGTTTGCTGTCTGTTGAATACCTGCTTCAACTCATGGCTCATCTTCGAGAAGTTTTGGATTTTCCCGACGGGCATCAAGGGGGCTGCGTTCGCCACCGTTGCCGCAAATCTCATCACGTTTGTGTTCGCAGGCGCGCTCATCCTCGCCGGCCGGGCCAATGAGGAGCGTTTTGCCATGCGTTCGGGCTGGCGTTTCGACCTTGTGCGCACGCGGCAGTTGCTGCGTTACGGCCTTCCCGCAGGCGTGCACGTCATGATCGACCTCGTGGGATTCACCACCTTCATGAACGTCGTGGGGGTCTTCGGCGAACGCGAACAGTTTGCCAGCAACATGGCGATGAACCTGAACCTCATGCTGTTCATTCCCGCCGTGGGGCTCCACGTGGGAACGCAGATTTTGTCCGGCCAATTTTGCGGCGCGCGTGATCACGACGCCAGCGAGCGCATGGTGTCCGGTTCCTTTTGCCTCGCTGCGATCTACATGATCATCGTCGTGCTGATGTACCTGCTGATTCCGGAACCGATGCTCCATTGGTTCCGCGGCGGGCTGTCCGAGCACGAATGGAACGAGTCGCTGCAGTTGGCAAAACTGCTTCTCCTCTTCGTGGCATTCTATTCCATATTCGACGCGGCGGCGCTGATCTACGGCGGTGCCCTGAAGGGCGCAGGCGACACGCGTTTCGTCATGTTCACGTCGGTGGGATTCTCCACGCTGCTCTTCGCGACGCCTTGCATCGCGGTCGCCTATCTCTTTCACGTGGGTCGTTTGGACAAGTTGACCGGCCTCTATACCGCCTGGGTCTTCTGCGCCATTTACGTCATGTTCATGGCAACCATCAACTTCCTGCGCTTCCGCCACGGGAAGTGGAAGACCTTCGACCTCGTGCACCGTTAGGCGGTCGGCGCCGGGATTTGGACCGGAAACGGCGCCCCGCTTCAGCGGCCACCGATCCCGCGCCCCCGTCGTTATGGGCTTGCTACAACCGGCTCTCTTCCCGAACCATTTCGATGCGCTTCACCACCGGGGGCGCTTCAGCTCCAACTGGAGTTGAATCAGTGCTCTTGAATGTCGCAGCGCAACCGCTGCGGCATCGGAAATGTGACAGACATGAAAAAGAACGTGGCCTCGCCACAGGCGCCTGCCGCCGTTTCGCGCGGCAAGGCGGATGGAAAAAATGGAGCGGCGCCCGCCGCCAAGGCCTCCGCCAGCGCCCCCGCTGTGGTTGAAAAACTGTCGGCGCGCATTCCCACGGACAATCTTCTGGCGCTCTACCGCACGATGATCACGTCGCGCTTCCTTGATGATGAGGAAAAGCGCATGAAGCTGCGGCAGGCGATTTACTTCCAAATTTCCGGCGCGGGCCACGAAGCCATCGGTGTCGCGATGGGCTACTGCCTGAAGCCCGGCTACGATTGGTTCTATCCCTACTATCGTGATCGCGCGCTCTGCCTGCAGCTTGGCATGACGCCCGATGATCACCTGAATGCCGCTGTCGGCGCGGAGTGTGACATTACCTCTTCAGGCCGCCAGATGCCGAATCACTGGAGCCATCCGAAGCTCAACATCGTTTCGCAATCCTCACCGACGGGCACGCAGTACAATCAGGCAGTCGGCTGTGCGGAAGGGGGGCGTTACATCCAACGGCGCGGGCTCAACCTGCCGGGCCAGTCCGACGAGGTGGTTCTCGTTACGTCGGGCGAGGGCGCCACGGCGGAGGGGGAATTCTGGGAGGCGATCAACGTCGCTTCGAATCTGAAGCTCCCGGTGATTTTCCTCATTGAGGACAACGAGTACGCGATTTCCGTCCCGGTGGAGGTCACCTTTGCCGGCGGCGATCTGGGCCGCTGCTTCAGCGGTGTTCCCGGCCTTGAGGTCATGCGCTGCGACGGCACCGACCTGCTGCAATCGCTGGATATTTGCGAGAAGGCCGTTGCCCACGCGCGCAAGCACGGCCCCGTGCTGCTTCATGCGAAGGTCACGCGCCCCTATTCGCATTCGCTTTCCGATGATCAGGTGTACTACCGCACTGCGGAAGAACTTGAGATCGAAAAAAATCGCGACTGCATCACGCGGCTGGAACGGCACTTTCTGGACAGCGGTCTTTTGTCCGAGGCGAAGCTGGATGAAATTCGCAAGGAATGCCAGCGCGAGGTTCGTCAGGCGAGCGAGCGTGCCCTCGCGCAAAGGAAACCCGACCCCCAGACGGCGATGGAACATCTGTATTCGCCGCGCAAGGTCGAATTCCCCGAAATCTCCAGCACCTATCACGCAAGCACCGGCGAGCCGCTTCCCATGGCGCAGGCGATCAACCGCACGCTCCTGCAGGAGATGGGGCGCGATGAACGCATCCTCGTCTTCGGCGAGGACGTTGCGGACGCCTCGCGCGAGGCGATCCTGAACGAGTGCAAGGGGACGGGTGGCGTGTTCAAGGTCACCTACGGCCTCCAGCGCGAACACGGTTCGGAACGCGTGTACAACACCTTGCTGGCGGAGGCGAGCATCATCGGGCGTGCCATCGGCATGGCGACGCGCGGCCTGAAGCCCGTTCCCGAAATCCAGTTCTTCGACTACATCTGGCCCGCCTTCATGCAGATTCGCAACGAGATGGCGATGATGCGCTATCGTTCCGGAGGGCGCTTCCAGTGCCCCGTTGTGATCCGTGTTCCCATCGGCGGCTACCTGACGGGTGGTTCATTGTATCATTCGCAGACCGGCGAATCGATTTTCGTCTCCTGCCCCGGCGTCATGATCGCCTATCCGTCCAACGCGGCGGATGCGATGGGCCTGCTGCGCGCGGCGCTGCGCATGGACGACCCGGTGCTGTTTCTGGAGCACAAGCACCTTTACCTTCAGGGCTACAATCGTTCCGCCGATCCGGGACCCGATCACATTCTTCCCTTCGGCAAGGCGGCCATTCGTCGCGCGGGCAACG